>NZ_BAAGUB010000011.1:0-197437 GCF_054781615.1 Microvirgula curvata
GCGGCAAGGTTTACGCCTTCAACGAAGTCACGCCGGAGATGATCAAGCTCGACGGCGGCGTACTCAAAGACCAGGGGATGTGACGCCATGTCCAACCCGGATTTCTTTCGCGACCTGCAGCCGGAAGTGGCGGCAGAGGTCGAAGCGCTGGCGCGGCTGCAGTATGAGCTGCGCGAAGCCGGCAAGGCGGCACTGGCCGCGGCTGACGCGGCATCGGCCGATGCGCTGATTCACGACATCACGGCAGGCCGGCGGGCGGAGGACGAGGACACCGTCGCCATCCGTGCCTCGGTGCTGCAGGCCGAAAGCGAGCGGGTGCGGGCCGTGCTGGCCGCCCGCCTGCGCGGCACGATGCTGGAAGACGACAGCCCGCATGCCTGCCTGGTCGAACTGGTCGAACAACGGCATGCCGACCGCTATCCGGGCGGCGCACTGCGCCGGCTGGATGCCGTCGAGCTGCTCGATGTGGATGGCGTCGGGATGTGGCTGCGCATGGCGTCACCGGCATGCTGGGAAGCCGCCTGGCTGGCGCCGGACAATCGCGACTGGCGGCTGTCGCGGCTGTCCGCCACCTCGCCGGTGCTGTACCGGGCCCCGGACCGCCTGCCACGCCCGATCGACCTGCCACTGACCGATGTGCCGGTGCTGCTGGGCTGGCTGCTCGACACGCTGGCCACGGGGCCGGATGCCTTCGACAGCCTGCACGACAGCTGAGCGGGCATGAAAAACGGGGCCTCACGGCCCCGTCAGCTTGTCCGGAAATCCCGCCCATGTCGCAAAGGGGCAGGATTCAATCGTGTCAGGCGCTCTTGCCGGCCATGAAGTCGACAGCGGCCTTGACGTCATCGTCGGACAGCGACGGGTTGCCGCCCTTGGCCGGCATCGCGCCCTTGTTGCCGTTGAAGCCTTCCAGCGCGTGCTTGTACAGCGTGTCCTTGCCCTGTGCCAGACGCGGACCCCAGTCGGCCTTGTCGCCCAGTTTCGGCGCGCCGGCCGCACCGGTCTGGTGGCACATGGCGCAGGTTTTCTTGAACACCGCTTCGCCGGCAGCGACTTCGGTGCTGGCGGCCGGGGCGGCGGCCGGGGCTTCGGCGACCGGAGCGGCCGGAGCGGCCGGGGCCTCGGCTGCGGCAGGGGCTTTTTCCTGCTGGCCACCACAGGCGCTCAGCGCGGCGAGCAGGGACAACAGGGCGAGGGAACGAATCGGAGACATCGGCAATCCTGACAAAAGAATAAAAAACGGCATCCCGCACGCAATATGCAGCGATCTCACGCAGATTAAGTATTTATTCAGGATTTTCACTTGATGGCGGTCAATGATCCGGAATGACAGGCAGGTACAAAATGGCTGCGACATTTTGACGCAGTTGTCGCCCTTCTCCACTTGCCCACAGGACCCCCATCATGTCCGACCAAGAACTCCTGCCCCATGACCCGAGTCGCCGTTCCTTCCTGGGAAAATCCGCACTGGCCGGCCTCGCCGGCGCAGGACTGAGCGTAGGCCTCGCCGCCTGCAAGAAGCCGGAAGGCGACAATGCAGCCAAGCCGGCCGCCGCCGGTGCCGCATCGGCCGCCTCGCATGGCAAGTACGACGTCCCGCCCGGCCAGCTCGATGACTACTACATCATCAGCTCCGGCGGTCACTCCGGCGAGTGCCGCATCTACGGTCTGCCGTCGGGACGGGAATTCAAGCGCATTCCGGTATTCAACATCGACTGCATGAGCGGCTGGGGCATCACCAACGAGTCCAAGGCCATTCTCGGCACCCGTCCCGACGGTCAGCTGAAGTTCAAGACCGGCGACACCCACCATATCCACGGGTCGTACAAGGATGGCACCTACGACGGCAAGTTCTTCTGGGTCAACGACAAGCTGAACGCCCGCGTGGCCCGTGTCCGCGGCGACACCTTCGAGTGCGACAAGATTACTGACGTGCCGAACGTGCAGGGCCATCACGGCATTTTCCCGGACAAGCGCGACCCGGTCGATCCGGCCATCAACTACACCACCCGCGTGTTCGCCGGTGCCGAATTCCATATCCCGCTGCCGAACAACGGTGCGGATGTGGATGCGCCGGAAAAGTACGGCTGCCTGTTCTCCTGCCTCGATGCCGAGACCATGGAAGTGCGCTGGCAGGTTCACGTCGACGGCAACATGGACCTGGTCGCGACCAGCTATGACGGCAAGCTGGCCGCATCGAACCAGTACAACACCGAAAACGGCATCCACTATGAAGACATGATGTCGGCCGAGCGCGATGCCTGCGTGTTCTTCAACATTGCCCGCATCGAAGAAGCGGTCAAGGCCGGCAAGTTCACCACCATCGGGACCTCCAAGGTGCCGGTGGTCGATGGCCGCGCCGCCAAGAACGCCGACCCGAAAACCGCGCTGACCTGCTACGTGCCGGTGCCGAAGAACCCGCACGGCGTCAACGCCAGCCCGGACGGCAAGTACTTCGCCTGCTCGGGCAAGCTGTCGCCGACCGCGTCGCTGATCGAACTGGCGCTGGTGCACAAGTGGTTCGACGGTGAACTCAAGACCCAGCGCGACTGCGTGGTCGCCGAGCCGGAAATCGGCCTCGGCCCGCTGCACACCGCCTTTGACGGCCGTGGCAACGCGTACACCACGCTGTTCCTCGACAGCCAGATCGTCAAATGGAACATCGACGCGGCCATCAAGCAGTTCAAGGGCGACAAGACCGCCCAGCCGGTGGTCGACCGCATCGACGTTCATTACCAGCCGGGTCACGGCTGGACCACGATGGGCGAAACCAAGGAAGCCGACGGCAAGTTCTTCAACTCCGGCAACAAGTTCTCCAAGGACCGTTTCCTGCCGGTGGGGCCGCTGCATGCAGAAACCGAGCAGCTGATCGACATCAGCGGCGACAAGATGGTGCTGGTGGCCGACCACCCGGCCTACTCGGAGCCGCATGACGCCATCGGCATCCGCCGTGACGTGATCAAGACCCGCCAGGTCTACAACATGGATGACTTCCCGAATGCGGTGAAGGACCCGAAGAGCCAGCGCATCGAACGCAGCGGCAACAAGGTCACCATCTACCTGGCCAGCCAGGCACCGGCGTACTCGATGCGCGAATTCAAGGTCAAGCAGGGCGACGAAGTCACCATCTTCCTGACCAACCACGACAAGGTCGAGGATCTGACCCACGGTTTCGGCATTCCAATGTACGACATCAACTTCGTCGTCAATCCGCAGGAAACCAAGTCGGTCACCTTCAAGGCCGACAAGCCCGGCGTGTTCTGGTGCTATTGCACCCACTTCTGCCACGCGCTGCACCTGGAGATGCGCAGCCGCATGATCGTCGAACGGCGTTGAGGAGCTCCGTTCACGGCGGGCGTGTCAAGGCGCGCCCGTTTTCCGGCCACAGCACGGCCGCGGGGTGTCCGGTCAGAGGCTCCGCGTACCGGCTTCGATGGTGCCAGTGGCACGGCGAAGCATGGCCGGTTTGACAGGAGGCCCTGAGCAGGGGCCTCCTTTTTTCATCTGCTCATTTCATTCAGAAGGTATCCCGCATGCAGCGCCTCCTGTCCTGCCTGGCCATCGCCCTGACGTTATTGTGCATGCCGGCGCTGGCCGATTCCGCCACGGTCACCGCCCGTGACGGCTGGGCATGGCGCACCCGCGCCGGTCAGTACGGCAGCGCCGGTTTCATCACCCTGAACACGACGGCCACTGCGCAACTGGTCGCCGCCAGCAGCCCGCGCGTCGGCCGGATCGAAATCCATGAAAGCTTTGTCGACGCACAGGGTCGCTTCGGCATGCGCCGGCTGGGAGCCGTCGCCCTGCAGCCGGCCCGCCCGCTGCAGATGCGCCATGACGGCATCCACCTGATGCTGATCGGCCTGCGTACACCGCTGGCGGTCGGCGACCGCTTGCCGCTGTCGCTGACAATCAACAGCGGCGGCCGGACCGAAACCGTGTCGACCACGCTGGAAGTCCGGGCGCCGTAAAGCGCGGGCGCCGTGTGCGGACACCAGCAAACACGGCTCAAAAACAGGATTATTCCTAAATACATTCCAGAATTATGGTGCTGGCATGAGCAGGTCAAGTACGTAGCCTACGTCGTTTCTCCAACCGGCTACGGCATGACTGCGCATGACTTTACCGACCCATTTTCCGCCGCTGTTTCTCGCCCTGCTGACGCCGGGCACGGTCTTGTCCGCACAGGCTGACGGCATCGTCGCCGACCCGGGGGCCGCGAGCACGCAGCAGCCGGTGGTGCAGCGCACCGCCAGCGGCCTGCCGCAGGTCGACATCCAGACCCCCAACGCCGCTGGCGTTTCGCACAACCATTACCGCCAGTTCGACGTCGGCCCGCGCGGCGCCATCCTCAACAACGCCCGCCACGATGTGCAGACCGAGCTTGGTGGCCGGGTGCGCGGCAATCCGGCCCTGGCCAGCGGCAGTGCCCGGCTGATCATCAACGAGGTCAACAGCAGCCAGCCCAGCCTGCTGCGCGGCCTGCTGGAAGTGGCCGGTCCGCGCGCCGACGTCATCGTCGCCAACCCGTCCGGCATCACCTGCGCCGGCTGCGGTTTCATCAATGCCGACCGCAGCACGCTGAGTACCGGCCGGCCGCAGCCCGGCCCGCAGGGCAATCTGGACAGCTTTCGTGTCAGCAATGGCACGGTGCGTATCGAGGGCGCCGGGCTGTATGCCGGCCTGAGCAGCCACACCGCGATCTTTGCCCGCGCGGTCGAAATCAACGCCGGGCTGTGGGCCAGGCACCTGCGGGTGGTAACCGGCGCCAACCGCATCAGCGCCGACGGCGACAGCGTGACCGCAGAGGCCGCCGACGCGGCCACCCGGCCGCAGTTCGCGCTGGATTCGGCCCTGCTCGGCGGCATGTATGCCGGCAAGATCTTCCTGACCGGCACCGAGCACGGCGTTGGCGTCAACCTTGGCGGCAAGGTCACCGCCGGCGACGGCGGACTGGTGCTGCATGCCGACGGCCGGCTGGAAGTCAGCGGCACGGTGCACAGCGAGGGCAGCGCCCGGCTGCACAGCCACGAACGACTCGACAACCGCGGCGGAATCCTCACCGCCCGCGGGAACATCTCGCTGGACGGTGCACGGCTGAACAACGCCGGGGGGCGCATCGAATCGACAGCCGGGGCGCTGGACATGACGGCCCGCGCCGGCGGGATCGGCAACCGGGCGGGCCGGATCAAGGCCGCAGGGCGGATCGTTCTCACCAGCGACGGCATCGACAACCGGGGCGGCACCATTGCCGGACAGCAACTCGTCATCGATGCCCGCCAGGCAACGCTCGACAACCGGAACGGGGGGCTGGACGCCCGGGAGGACCTGAGCCTGAACGGCAGCAGTCACCTGGGCAACCGCCAGGGGCATATCCGTGCAGGCGGCAGGCTGGCCATCGGGACCCCTTCCACCCCGCTGCGGGGCATCGTCAATCACGACGGCGAGCTGCATGCCGGCCGGCAGCTGACCATCCATGCCGACCAGTTCGATGGTGACGGCCGGCTGTACAGTGGCGGTGATTTCCATCTGGCCGTGCATGGCGACCTCAGTCACGGCGGCACGCTGCGGGCAGGGGGGGATGCCACCGCACGGGTCGGCGGCATCCTCCTCAATCTGGGGCGAATGGAAACGGGCCGCCGGCTGACGCTGTCCAGCGCCCACCTTGCCAATGCCGGCCTGCTCGGCGGCGACGTCATCCGGTTATCCTCGACCGGCAGGGTGGAGAACCTGGGGCTGATCGACGGCCGCCGCGTCCATATCGGGGCCAGCCGGCTGAGCAACGATGCCGGGAACAGCCATGCCGCCATGATCACCGCCCGCGACCGCCTGGATATCGGCGTGCAGTCGCTGGACAACCATCCGCATGCCCGGATCTTCAGCGCCGGTGACCTGCTGATCGGGGGCGGGCTGGATGACAATGACCATGCCAGCGGCCGGGCCGGAAGCGTCGTCAACCGGGGCGCCACCTTCGAGGCGCTCGGCAGGCTGATCCTGCGGGCAACCCGCCTGCACAATCTCCGCAACCGGGAATCCGGCACATCGATACCGGCCCGCATCCTGTCCGGCGGGCCGATGCTGCTGGACACCGGGCGGCTGACCAACGACGACAGCCTGATTCTCGCCAATCTGGCCGACAGGCCGGTCATCGTTCCGGCCCGCCCGCCGGCGCCGGAACCGACCGCCCCCGCGCCGGAGACAACCGCCCCTGCGCCGGAGACAACCGCCCCTGCGCCGGAGACGGCCTGGGTGCCAGCCCCCCCCGCGCCGGAAACGGCCGGGGGGCCGGCTCCCCCTTTCCCGCCATGGCTGCACGACCGCTTCCGTGCGCAGCAAGAAGAGCGCGAGCGGCGTGCACAACTGACCGGCCGACGTTTCGACACCAGTCACCATGCCGATGAGGCCCGCTACCACGCCCGGCTGGCGCAAACACTTCTGCCCGCGCACGACTGGCAGCTGATTCCCGGTGTGGTACTGTCGGCCATGCAGATGGCACGGCTGACCGGACGCGTGCACCCCGGACTTTTCAGTCTGGGGGCCGACGGGCGGATCGACCTCGGCACCCTGCCCGGCCGCGGTCGGGATGCCGGTGCGAGCCGGCGTGACCGGCAAGAGGACGGCGCGCCCGTTTTCCGCTGAAAGCGCTTGTGCCGCAGCGATTTCCCCCCATCCAAAAAGCGGTTCTACAGCGCTATAATCCTTGGCAATGTCTACAGATCAAAAAGGGGAGAACACTATGTCGATGGCTGACCGCGACGGATTCATCTGGTTCGACGGCAAGCTCGTGCCATGGCGCGAAGCCACCACTCATGTGCTGACGCACACGCTGCACTATGGTCTTGGCGTGTTTGAAGGCGTCCGCGCCTACGAAACCGCCGAAGGCCCGGCCATTTTCCGCCTGCAGGACCATACCGACCGCCTGTTCCGCTCGGCGCACATCCTCGGCATCGACATGCCGTTCGACAAGGCGGCACTGAACGCCGCCCACCTCGATGTGGTCAGGGCCAACAAGCTGAAGTCGTGTTACTTCCGCCCGATGGCGTTCTACGGTTCGGGCAAGCTCGGCGTCGCACCGCCGAAGGGCGACGTGCACGTGATCGTGGCTGCCTGGGAATGGGGCGCCTACCTCGGCGAGGAAGGCATGAACCGCGGCATCCGCGTCAAGACCAGCTCGTTCGCCCGCCACCACGTGAACATCACCATGTGCAAGGCCAAGGCCAACGGCAACTACATGAACTCGATCCTGGCCAACAACGAGGCCATCAGCAACGGCTATGACGAAGCGCTGCTGCTGGACGTTGACGGCTATGTGGCCGAAGGCTCCGGCGAGAACGTGTTCATCGTCCGCAAGGGCAAGCTGTACACGCCGGACCTGACCAGCGCGCTGGAGGGCATCACCCGCGATACCGTGGTGACCATCGCCGGGGAAATGGGCCTGCAACTGGTCGAAAAGCGCATCACCCGCGACGAAGTCTACAGTGCCGACGAAGCGTTCTTCACCGGTACCGCCGCCGAAATCACGCCGATCCGCGAACTCGACGGCCGCCAGATCGGCGCCGGCAGCCGTGGCCCGGTCACGACCGAGATCCAGTCCCGCTACTTCGCCTGCGTGAAGGGTCAGGACGCCAGTCACCGCGAGTGGCTGACCCTGGTCAAGTAAACGTTATCCGGACGCGGAAACGCCGCCCGCGCGTTCCCGCTCCCGCCCACCCCTGTACGGAACCGAATCTGCAAATGGCTGAATTGAAAGAAAACCGCGCCAACTTCATCGAGATCACCGCGCATGACCTGCCGCTGCACTGTCCGATGCCGGGCATGGTCAAATGGAACGCCCACCCGCGCGTATTCCTGCCGATCCAGCAGCAGGGCGGCGTCTCCAGATGCCCGTACTGCGGCACCGAGTACAAACTGACCGGCCCGCTGCCGAGCGGCCACTGACGCGCGGCCCGCGCCGCGCGGGGGCAACGCGAACTGCGTTGGCCCGGGGCAATGCCTCTATAATCCGGCTTTCGCCCATGCCGGCCGCCAGGCCGGACGGGGCGATCCGAAAACGGCGACGGCATCGGCAGTCCGCGATGCCGTTACCCCCGGCCTTCGCCCCGCGAAGGCGCTCCGCTTCACCCGTGGTAGCGGGCGTGACTGCACGCCACCCCACGGGGGATCGCGTCTTTTGCCATTTATGAAGATCCTTGTCTGTTCCCCCGCCTGGGTCGGCGATGCCGTCATGGCACAGCCGCTGTACCGCCGCCTGCATGAGCGTCATCCCGGGCTTGAGCTGCACGTCCTCGCCCCGGCCTGGACGCTGCCGGTGCTGGCGCGCATGCCGGAAGTCGCCCGGTCGCACCTGAATCCGTTCGGCCATGGCACGCTGAAGCTGATCGACCGTCTTCGACTGGGCCGCAAACTGGCCCGCGAACACTTCGATCAGGTCATCGTGCTGCAGAATTCACTGAAATCGGCACTGGTTCCGTTCGCCACCGCCGCAAAACGGCGTACCGGTTATATCGGCGAAATGCGCTATGGCCTGCTGAACGACCTGCGCGAGCTGGACGAAAAAGCCCTGCCGGACATGGTCGGCCGCTTTGTCGCCCTCGGCGAAGATCGCGGCCAGCTGCCGCAACGACCGATTCCGCACCCGCGCCTGCGCACCGACCCCGCGTCGCAGACCGCCACCGTGGCCCGGCTCGGTCTCGATGCCGGCACCCCGGTGGTCGCCTTCTGTCCCGGCGCCGAATACGGCCCGGCCAAACGCTGGCCGGCCCGCCATTTCGCCACCCTGGCGCAGCAGTGCCGCGATGCCGGCATGCAGGTCTGGATTTTCGGCTCGGGCAAGGACCGGGACATCGCCGACGAAATCGTGCGTCTGGCCGGCGAGGACAGTGTGGTCAACCTGTGCGGCGTAACCCAGCTCGACGAGGCCATCGACCTGCTGTCACTGGCGCAGGTCGCCATCTGCAACGACTCCGGCCTGATGCATATCGCCGCGGCCCTGGACCTGCCGCTGGTCGCCATCTATGGCAGCTCCAGCCCCGATTTCACCCCGCCGCTGTCCGAACATGCCGAGATCGTGACCCTCAGCCTCGATTGCAGCCCGTGCTTCGAGCGCGTCTGTCCGCTCGGCCATATGGACTGCCTCAACAAGCTGGGGGCCGATATGGTATGGTCCGCACTCGATCAAGCCATTGCCAGAAAAACGAATGATTTTGCCCGTCCAGGACGATAACAGCCGTAAATCCGAACTGGTGCGCGTCGCCGCCGGTCTGTTCCGCGACCGCGGCTTCGAACGCACCACAGTCCGTGATATCGGCAATGCCGTCGGGCTCCAGTCGGGCAGTCTGTTCTATCATTTCCGCACCAAGGAAGAGATCCTGGTCGCGGTGATGGCGCTCGGCATCACCAGCACCACCGAGCAGCTGCGCGCCGCACTGGCGGCGGCCACGTCGCCGCGCGAAAAAGTGGCAGCCCTGGTCAACGTCCACCTGCACTCGCTGCTCGGTGAAAACCAGGCCGCACTGGAAGTGATGCTGTACGAGTGGCGCAGCGTGTCGCCGGAACAGAAACCGGGCCTGATCGTGCTGCGCGACCGCTACGAGGACCTGTGGCAGTCGGCGCTGGAAGAAGCCGTCGCCGCCGGCCTGATCCGCGCCGAAGACCCGCGCCTGCTGCGCCGCATGGTGCTGGGCTCGCTGCAGTGGAGCGTGCAGTGGTACAAGCGCGACGGCGACCTCAGCGTCGAGCAGCTGGCACAGCAGATGCTCGACATCCTGTTGCCGCCGCCGGACGGCCAGTAACCGGCTAGCGCGGTTTGCGGTCCCGCGTCTCATAGCCGCGTGCCTCGACCGCGCGGCGCAGCTCGCCGACACCGATATCGACCAGCGCCGGCGCACCGGTCAGGCCGAACTCGATATGCGGCGGCAGGTCGGCGGTGCCGAAGCTTGGCAGGCACGACAGGCGCAGCGCCGGGTAGCGGGCGACCATCTCCTCCATCAGCCCGATCAGGTCGCCTTCGCGCGCCTGCAGGGCGACAAAACCGTGCTCGACATCCGGTTCGTCGTTGAACAGCCCCCGGTAATGGGTATCGAGCACCCACTCGATCATCGGCCATGCCATGCTCGGAAACCCCGGCACGAAGTGATGATTGCCGACGCTGAAGCCCGGAATCTGGTTGACCGGGTTCGGAATCAGCCGGCTGCCGGTCGGAAAATCGACCATGTGAATCCGGTGCGGATAGGCCTCCTCGCCAAAACGCGCCTCAAGAATCGCACGGCCGTCGGCATGCGTTTCCAGCTCCACGCCGGCCGCCGCCGCTGCGCAGGCCCGGGTGTAATCGTCCGGCGTGGCGCCGATGCCGCCAAAGCTGAACACCAGATCGTCCCCTGCCAGCGTGCGCTTGAGCGTCGCGGTAATGGCCTCCGGGGAGTCCGCCAGATACTCGGCCCAGTGGAGCCGCATGCCGCGTGCGGCCAGAATGCGGATCAGCGCCTGCAGATGCTTGTCCTGCCGCTTGCCGGACAACAGTTCGTCGCCGATGATGATTGCGCCTACCTTCATGAGGTCGACTCCGTGGCCGTGAATGGAGCGGGCAATCTATCTCTCCCGGTCTTTCCTGACAATGACCTGTCCCGATTCCCTCACCGTCGCGTAAAATCCCTGCATGCTCAATGAACGCGCGCAACGCCTGCTCAAATCGCTTGTCGAACGCTATATCGCTGACGGCCAGCCGGTCGGTTCGCGGACGCTGACCCAGATTTCCGGTCTCGACATCAGCCCGGCGACCATCCGCAACATCATGGCCGACCTGGAGTCGATGGGACTGATCGTCAGCCCGCACACCTCCGCCGGACGGGTACCGACCGCCAGGGGTTATCGCGTGTTCGTCGACAACCTGCTGACCATCCAGCCGATCGACCATATCGCCCGCCAGCAGATGGAACACGAGCTGCACCCCGACAGCCCGGCGCGGCTGGTCGCCGCCGCCTCGCAACTGCTGTCCGACCTGACCCATTTCGCCAGCGTGGTGGTCACGCCGCAGCGTGCCGACATGGCCTTCCGCCAGATCGAATTCCTGCGTCTGTCCGACCGCCGCGTGCTGCTGATCATCGTCACCCAGCTTGGCGATGTGCAGAACCATTTGCTGTTCACCGAACGCGACTACACCGCATCCGAACTGACCGAGGCGGCCAATTTCCTCAATCGCCACTACGCCGGCCAGTCGCTCGCCACCATCACTGTCGAACTGGAAAGCGAACTGGCCCGGCTGCAGGGGCATATCGCCCGGCTGATGAGTGCGGCCATCGATGCCGGCAAGAACTCGCTGAACAGCCAGGCCGACACGGTCGTGGTCAGTGGCGAACGCAATCTGCTGACCATCGACGAACTGACCAGCGACCTCGGTTCGCTGCGTCAGCTGTTCGACATGTTCGAGCACAAGACCGAACTGCTGCGTCTGCTGAGCCAGAGCCGCGGCGCCCAGGGCGTGCAGCTGTTCATCGGCGACGAATCCGGCGTCCACACGCTGGACGGCTGTTCGGTGGTCACCGCACCGTATTCGATCAATGGCCAGCTGGTCGGCACGCTGGGCGTGATCGGCCCGACACGCATGGCCTACGAACGGGTGATCCCGATCGTCGACATCACCGCCCGGCTGGTGTCCGGCGCGCTGTCCCACTCCTGAATTCCCTTTGACCGGCGCCGATGGCGCCATTCCGACAGGATGCTGTAATGAAACGTCTGCTGCTCCCCGCCCTCTTCGCGCTCGCCGCCCCCGCCTTCGCCGACGAGGCGCTGCTCGCCCGTCCCGAGGCCCAGGCCTTCGTGGAGCGCACGGCCAGAGAGCAGGGACTCGACCGCGCGGCAGTGGCCGACGCACTGCGCCAGGCCGTGATCAAGCCGAACATCGTCGGCATTCTCGACCGCCCGAGCACCGCCCGGCCGTGGTACCAGTTTCGCCCGGCCCACGTGAACACCCGGCTCGCCAGCGAAGGCGCCGCTTTCTGGCAACAGAACGCGAGCTGGCTGGAACTGGCGGAGAACCGCTACCAGGTCGACCCGGCGGTCATTGTCGCCATCATCGGCATCGAGACCGGCTATGGCCGCAACATGGGCAGCTTCCGCGTGCTCGACGCGCTGGCCACCATCGGCTTCAACTACCCGCGCCGCGCCGACTACTTCCAGGGCGAGCTATCCGCCTTCCTGCGCCTGGCACGCGACGAGAACGGTGACCCGACATCGTTCAAGGGGTCGTACGCCGGCGCGATGGGCATGCCGCAGTTCATGCCGTCCAGCTTCCGCAAATGGGCGGTGGACCTGAACGGCGATGGCAAACGCGATATCTGGAGCACACCGGCCGATGCCATCGGCTCGGTCGCCAACTACCTGCAGCAGCATGGCTGGCAGCATGGTGCCGACATCCTGCTGCCGGCAGCGCTGCCGGCCGGCCTTGCCGATACACTGGCGGCCGACAAGTTCAACCTGCACTACAGCGTTGGCGAACTGAAGAAAATGGGGGTGCAGATCGACGCCGACATCGCCGACCCGGTGCTCGGCGTGGTGTTCCCGCTGGAAGTTTCCGCCGGCAACACCCAGTATTGGCTCGGTTTGCAGAATTTCTACACCATCACCCGCTACAACAAGAGCACGCTGTATGCGACAGCCGTCGCCCAGCTGTCGCAGGACATCGCCCAGCGGCGCGGCGCGCAACTCGCCGTGCAATAAACTGCGAACAATGGCGGCAGACGGCCCGGCTTCCTGCCGCCATTGTAGCGAACGGTATTTACCGACCCGTTTTATTTACCGGACAACAAGTATCTGCTTTATCTGCCCGGGCAATTCCAATTACAGATTCAGAATTAACCTGTCCAGAAGCAGTACTCCCTCATTTCATTCCGTTAGCCGCTGACTCTAAATATCACCCTTGCCGTTTTTGTTTCTTCATTCAGACGCAAGAGGCTGATATATGCACTGCCCGTTTCTTTCCGTATCAGGTCGCCAGTGCCGGAGGCTGGTCCGGCGCTGCCGATACCTGTATGCCAGTGGCCTTCATATCGGCAGCACCGTGGGCATTGCCGTCATGATGGGCTGCGCTCCCCTGAGCAAAGCGGCAGACGTGATCGGCGACCCCGTCAGGGCACGCGGGCAGGACGCCACGCCACAAACCGACAGCCCCCCGTGCGACGCGACCGAGCCCGGATACACAGGCCCGTGCCCCGCCCCGTCACCGGGTGCCCGCCCACCGGTCAGCTATGGCAGCATGGCCGCCGTAGCGGGACTGGCTGCAGCGGGTATCGCCATCACGGCGCGTGGAGACCGCGGCACCACGCCGCATGTCGACACCATGCCTCTCCCGGACACGGCCAACCCGGCGGCCCCCGCAGACAGCACCCACAAGGTGTCGAGCCGCCCTCGTACCCCTCCTCCCGCGGGTGGGCCTGATCCACAGCGCCCCTCCAAACCTGGCGACAAACCTGACGACAGGCCCGGTGACAGGCCCGGTGACAGGCCCGGAAGCCAGCCGGAAGTCATTGCCGACGACCGCAGCATTTCCAGCGAACAGGATGCCATCACCGCCTTCGATGGCACGACCGTCGTGCTGAAAGGTACCATCCGCGTCCACGGTACCTTCCCCCATACCCCGACTGTCGTCCGGGTCGATCGCGGCGGCACGCTGAACGTGGACGAAGCAGCCAGTCTGGACACGGCCGGGCTTGACGTGGCCAGCCCGGTCTCGCGTCCTTCCCGGCACGCACTGATGCAGGCGGCCGGCCAGGGCTCGATGCTGCGCAACAACGCTACGCTGACCCTGCCGGGAGGGGCCGGACTGGCTGCCGTAAGGCAGGCCCGGGTCGAGAACCATGGCCTGCTGTCGTCCCGGTTGTCCTCGCCGCCCCGGCCCGGCACCGATGGCCGGCAAAGACCGCCGCAGGGGGCCTATGCCCTTGCCGCCATCGGCAACGGTTCCGGAGCCAGCAACAGCAAGGCATTGTTCGTCTCACTGTCCACGGAGGTCTCCGCGCACCAGTACGACCACCTGGCCACCCACCACGTCCCGTCCCAGTTCAGTGGCAGGCGTCCCGGGATCACCGCCATGGTTGCCCTCAATGGCGGCAGGGCGGACAACGAGGCAGGTGCCACCATCCAGGCCGAAGGCATCGGTGCCGGCGGGATGAGCGCCAGTAACGGCAACCACGCGTCCCGGCCACACTCCATCGCGCGGAATCTGGGCAGCATTACCGTCAACCCGGCCATCGGCGGCCATCTTTCCGTTCATTACCTTCCCATCACGGGTGACGCTGGCGACAAAATCCCCCTCGCCCCGTACGAATACGCAGCGGGCATGTCGGTCGGGTCGCGCGAAGGCAACCAGAACACGCGGTTCGCCATCAATGCCGTCGCCATCAACAAGGGCACCATTACCGTCCACAATGCCGGTGTCGGCATGGTGGCCAGCGGCGAAGGCGGGCTGGCCATCAACCAGGGCACGATACGGCTGGTCAGCGACCCCGGCGTCGAGACACCGGCAGGCAGCCTGTTCGGCATGCAGGCACTGAATCACGCCACCATCCTGAACGACCACGACGGCACGATCGAAATCAGCACGCCAGCCGGCAAGGCATTCCGGCGCCTGGACGGCGGAATGCTGCTGAATCGCGGCAAGGTGCTGCTGCTCGATTCGCCGGTTGCACCCGGCGAGCCGGCATGGGGCTCGGTCGCCGACGCCGGACTCACCGATCTGGCTGGCGAGGGGGATCTGCTGAGCCCGGAAGATGGCCACACCCGGCTGGAGCGGCCGCGGTTCTCCCCCGGCATCAAGCCGGAAACCGCCCCCTCCACGCTCCGCAATCCGGGCAATCTGTCACTCAACGGGCACCGTCTGACCCTGGCTGGCAAGGACACCCTGAGCAATACCGGCACCATCGGCGATGGCACGATCACGACGCTGCACGGCAGCGCGCTGCATAACCGGAACCTGTTCGACCGGGTCGTGCTGCGTGCTTACGGCCCGGTATACAACGAGCCGGACGGTCACGTCATTCTCGGCAGCACGAGCCCCAGCCTGGCTTTTTCGCTGCACAACGCCGGCAGGATGTATCCCGGTCAGCTGGAGCTGCACGGAGAGTTCACCAATGTCCGGGGGAGCTCGATCCACCTGACGCCGGGAGCCGGACTGTTCCTGCATGCCGGCGTGTTCAGCAATGCCGGTGACATCCGCACGGCACTCAGGCCCGACCAGTCTGCCACCGCGGATCAGGCCCTGCTGACCCTTCCGCGCAGCGCGCTGGACCGCGAGATCATCAACACCGGCACGATAACGATGGCAAATGATGTGGCAGTCCTCAGGACGACTGCCGCCTCGCGCGCCGCGACCCGCACGCCATTCATCAACCGCGGCACCATCCGCTTCGACAGCGGGCATCGCACGACAACCGCCCTGGAGGCCGGCCACAACGGGCTCGACATCCTGAACGATACCGGGGCCACGCTCGAGATCGACGGCGACAAGGCCGTGGGGATGTACAGCGATGCCGACGCGCAGCTGGTCAATCGCGGCACCATCACCGTCGGCAAGCCGGGCAGTCCCCATACCGGTCTGGTGGCAATGGCACTGGGGCCACACGCCACCGGCACCCTGGTCAACGACAGTACCGGCCTCATCATCATCAATGCCGGGCAATCCCACGCTTTCCATATTGCCGGACCGGACGGCGCGCTGGTCAATCGCGGCAAGATCCTGCTGCAGTGCGGCAAGGAAGACGGGTGCGACACCTTCAGGGACGCGTCAACCCGGGCACGGGACATGACCGGCACCGAAACGGACCGGGCCCTGATCTTCCCGCCCCGGTTCCTGGCCACCAGCGGCGGCGCCGGCGCGGCCGGCATCCGGTCGACCTCACTGGACCACTACCAGATCGGTACCAGCGCCAGCAGCGCCGGCACGCTGTCCGGCGATTATCTGGCGCTTGGCCACGACGTCCGCATCGATACCGGTTTTACAGCCGGCACATCGGCCAGGCAGCAGGACTATCCCAAGCTCGTCACCGGCAAGGGGCTGAGCGGCGCCGGCAATATCCGTTCGACCACCGTGGTCTGGGAAGCGCGGGGCTACCATGACAACGACGGCGATATCGGCGTCACCCTGGTCAAGAACGACTACCGCGACCTGATTGCCGACGCGTCGCTGGCACCGGTCGCCAGCGCCCTGGAGCGCAGCTACGGGCGCGGCAGACTGTTCTCCAGCCTGGAACTGCCGGGGCGTGAAGATTTTGCCCGCGCGCTGCGCCAGCTGTCCGGCGCCGGCTTTGACCGGTCACTGCGGGCCGTGCCCACGCTGGAACACCGTTTCGACCGGATGGCCGACAGCGTGGCCGAGGATGCCACCGGCTTCGGCTTCAGGCTGCTCGGGCGCGGCGAACGCGGCAGCCGGCTGGGTGCGTCAGCCTACGACATGGTCGCGCTGCAGCAGCGCTTTGCACCCGGCACGGCGCAACTGGCGGTGCGCTACGGTTTTGCCCGCGTGTCGCCGGGCAGCAGCAAGGACCGCGAGCAGGGACTGGACGGCAGCAGCCAGTACCTTGGCGCCCGCTATGCGCGGCCGCTGACGACCGGGCTGGCCGTGGAGGGCCACCTCGACTACTTCCTGCACCAGTACCGCACCCGGCGCACGCTCGACTATGGCACGGGGAGCAAGGCGGTCAATTACCGGGCGCGGGCCGATCACCGGCGCGACCAGCTGGGGGCCCGGCTGAACCTGGCGCTGGCACAGCCGGTCGGCGGTGCGGTGCTGACCCCGCTGCTTGGCGTCAGGCTGCGCTACCAGCGAGACGGCGCACTGCGGGAACGCGACGCCGGGGCCTTCGGGCTGCGGGTGACGTCGCGGCACGATGTGGCGCTGGAGGCGCTGCTGGGATTGCGTTTCAGCCATGACGGGCGGGATTCGCGGTCGCGAGGCTGGCAGCTGGATGCACAGTTCCATGGCCGGCCGGCCATGCTGCGTCAGGCCGGCCGGCGGGAGGCGAGCCTGGCCGGTGCGCCGGATGCCCGCTTTGCCCTGGCGGCGGCGGATGGCCGGCGCCGCTTCGGCTACGACGGTCGGCTGGGCCTCAGCCACCAGGGACGCCACGGGCGCTTCAGCCTGGAGGGCTACCTGAGCCGCGACGACGGCAGTCAGGACCGCGGCGTGATGGCGAACTGGCGGCTGCTGTACTGAGCCGCAGGAGAAATGGCAGGGGCGGATGACAGACAGGCGGTTCCGTCACCGCCCGGATTCATTCCGGTATCGGCTTTAAATCCCGATTCAGAATTTTCCATTCGTCTTTCACCCATTCCATCAGGAAAAACAGGAAGGTACCAAATAAAAAAACAGTATCGTTCCATTCTCATCCAGTGAGTAACGAGACTAAATGGTGCATGGAAATTCCTTTGATTTTTTCACCAAGGATTCAATATGCCAACCCCTGTTCTGTTCAAAACCGGCCGGCACCTGCTCGTCTCCGGTTTTCGCCTTGGCAAGACCGCCGCCCTTTCCATTCTGGTCGGCAGCGCACCACTGGGTGAAGCGGCGGAAAGGAATGAGCACCCTGCCACAAGCCGGGCACGCACCACCTTGCCGGAGGCTCCCCCGCCCTGCCTGGAATCGGAACGCGCCGACAGCGACGCCTGCCCCCGGCAGCCCCGGCCCCAACCGGACCTGACCCTCAGGTACGGGGCCATTGCGGCAGGCGGGGCGGCAGTCGTCGGTTCGCTGCTGGCAGGAGGCGGGAAAAGCGGGGGGAAGGAAGAGGGACAGCACAAGGCACAGCCGGTCACGGCAACGGCAAGCGGCACGGCATCCGGCATGCAGACCACGCCACAGGCTCCGGAACAGGTAGCAATGGAAGCAGAAAAGCGGCCGCCGGTCCTGCAGAAGGGTGTGGAGCCACCACCGGCAAAGGGTGTGGATGAACCACCGCCAACAGGGCAGGACATCACCATCAGCCACGATCGCCATATCAATGGCAAAGAGGACAGCCCGCACCGGACGCTGGACATTTCCGGCGGGCAGAACGCTGTTACCGTCACGGGCAAAACCACGCTGAACGGGGGCCAGGCCGGTATTGCCGGGACGGGCAACAACCTGTCGGTCACGCTGCACGGCAGCAGCGAAATCCACGACAACGATTCGCGTGCCGCGCATCTCAGCGGTGACCACGCCAGGATCAGGCTGAGTGGCAACACGCGCATTACCGCCAAAGGTACCGGCATCGACATCACCGGCAATGACGCGGAGGTCGTGCATTCAGGCCGGATGGAGGTGCTGCATGCCCATGCCGCCGGCACGCGGCTGACCGGCGACATGGCCCGTTACATCGAGCAGGGCCGGCTGGACCTGCACACCCCGCAGGGACACGGCGTACAGGTTACCGGCAACAATGCGCTGCTTCACACCGAACCCGACAGCCAGATCGACGTGACGCACAGCGCCACGGCCCTGTCGCTTGCGGGCGATCGCGGCGCCGTGCGGATGGAAGGCCGGATGACGCTGAACCGCAGTGCCACCGGCCTTGCGCTGACGGGACATCGCAACCTGGTAAAAATATCATCCGGTGACATCCGGGTCAGGGGCGGCAACAGTTTCGCCGTGAAGGTCCGCGGCAACAGCAACAAGATCGAGCTGGATGGCACGATCTCGCTCAGACCGGACGAGCTGCGGCCGGCCAGGCAACTGGCCGAGCCGCTGACGGCCATGTGGATCAAGGGCAATGACAACCATGTCGACATCAACAGTCTGGGACTGGATGGTCAGCTTCTGAGGCTGGACAGGCCACGCTGGCTGGCCCGGCACGGCAACACCTTCGGCATCACGGCCCGCTCGAACGGACTGCGGATAGAGGGGGATGGCAACCAGGTATGGATAAACGGGCCGGTTTTCTACCGTCAGGTTACCAAACCCCTGACGGACAACCAGCGCGCCGGCATCAGCGACACGGACGAACTGCTGCGCCTGCACCCCGGCCTGATGGTTGACGTCAATGGCAAATCTTCCGTGCTGCTGAAGCACAAGATCAATATCCGCGGCGCATTCGCCAGCACACCGACCCTGTTCCGCGCCAGCAACGGGGCCACGCTGACCCTGGTCCAGGGTGCCAGCCTGGAGACCGGCGAGCTGAGGATCATGGACCCGGTCACCTTCCCCACCCGCCACGCGCTGATGGAAGCCAGCGGCGCAGGATCGGTCCTGGACAACTCCGCCCACCTGACCCTGCACGGCGGGGCGGGCCTGGCCGCCCGCAACCAGGGACTGGTCGAGAACAACAGCCAGCTGTCGTCACGGCTCGCCTCGACGCTGCTGAACGAGGCCGATGCCACGATGGCAGGCCCGCTGCAGGGTTCCTATCTGCTGGCGGCCATCGATGCAGGCTCGACGGCAAGCAACCGGCGCTCGCTGACCGTCTCGCTGGACAACAATGTCGCCGCCCACAAGACCGGTTCGCCGTCACTGGTCCTGTCACAGTTCAACGCCACCCGTCCCGGCAACACGGCCATGCTGGCCGTCAATGCCGGCACGGCCAGCAATGAGGCGGGCTCGACCATACGGGCCGAAGGCGTCGGCGCCGGCGGCATGTCGGCCCATGGGGGCAATCCCCGCACCCGCACACTGGCACGGAATCTCGGCAGCATTGTCGTCAACCCGGTCATTGGCAGGCAGCTGACCCTGCGCGACTCCGCCCTGTCCAGTTCGGATGGCCAGTGGGAGCCGCTTGCCGCGCACGAGTATGCGCTGGGCATGTCGGCGGGTTCGCAGCGGGCCAGCGGCGGGACCGGGGGACCCCAGCTCATCCATGCCACCGCCATCAACGATGGCCAGATCACCGTACACAATGCCGGTGTCGGCATGGCGGCCTCCGGCAAGGGCAGCATGGCGCTGAACCGGGGCACGATACGGCTGGTCAGTGACGATGGCGTCCAGACGCCACCGGACGGGCTGTACGGCATGCTGGCGCTGAATGGCGGCCTGATCGTCAATGCCAGAGAGGGCAGCATCGACATGGATACCCCGGTCGGCAAGGCATTCCGGCTGGACAGCGGCGGCATGCTGATCAATCAGGGCAAGGTCCGGGTGGGGGGGCACTCGCTATCGGCCGGGCATTCGCAGTGGGGCGCCGCCACCAATGCCGAGCTCACGGAGGATTTCGCACTGGGCAAAGGGCTGCCGCTGACCCCGCAGGGCATCACCGTCAATGCCGACAAGCCGATGTTTTCCCCGGGCGTAGACATGCCCGCCGTGCTGCGCAGCGACGGCAAGCTGATGCTGAGGGGACTGACGCTGACGCTGTCGGGCAATGACCAGTTGATCAACACCGGCAAGCTGGTCAACGGCACACTGGTCACCCGCCACAACGCCATGCTGGTCAACAGCGGAACGCTCGACAATATGGTCCTGCAGGCGGACGCGCCGCTCAGCAATGAAGCATCGGGCCGGATACGGCTCAGCCATGCGGATCCGAGCCACATCCAGGCACTGGACAACAGCGGCCGGCTGTATCCGGGCAGGCTGTCGCTGCCCGGCCCGGCCACCAATGCCGGCAGCGGCGTGATCCTGATGGCACCGGGCGCCACGCTGGAGCCCGGGAACCACCGTTTCACGAATGCCGGCGAGATCCGGGTGGAACTCCGGCCGGGTCAGCATGGCGCGCCGGCGCAAACGCTGCTGGCCCTCAGCCAGGGACGGCAAGCGGAAGGAGAGATCATCAATACCGGCACGATGGAGGCATCCGACGGCTTTGCCGTCCTCAGGACGCAGAACCCGGCCGGACCGGCCCGCATCCTGTTCGCCAATCGCGGCATGATCCGCTTCAGCACCGGGCACGACACGACAGCGGCGCTGCAGGCCAGCCATGACGGGCTGGACTTGCTCAATGACGCCGGGGCGACCCTGGAGATCAACGGCGACCGTGCCATCGGCATGTTCAGCAATGGCGACGGACAACTGATCAACCGCGGCACCATCAACGTCGGTCAGCCTGGCAGCCCCCACACAGGGCTGGTCGCAATGGCGCTCGGTCCCGACGCGACCGGCACCCTGGTCAACGACAGCACCGGCACCATCGTTGTCCATGCCGGACAGTCCAGCGCTTTCCATATTGCCGGGTCGGGCGGAAAGCTGATCAATCGCGGCCAGGTACTGCTGCAATGCGGCGACGGAGGCACTTGCACCCGGTTCAGGGACGACCATACCCGGGGGCAGGATATCACCGGCTCCGCGGAGGACAAGACCTTCGTCTTCCAGGCCAGAATTGCCGAAAGCCCCCCCGCCGCCCGGCAGATGTCGCCGGACGGTTACGAGATCGGCACCACGGCCAGCGGCGGCGCCGGCACCCTGTCCGCCGACGGCTTGTCGGTCGGCAATGTGGCCATCAATACCCGCTTCACCGCCGGCACGTCCGCCCGGCAGGTGGTGTTCGACAAGGTCTTTGTCGGCAAGAACCTGAGCGGTGCCGGCAATATCCGCGCGACCTCCGCCGTCTGGCGCGCGCACGGTCATTACGATGCCGACGGTCATATCGGCGTGACGCTGGTCAAGAACGACTACCGCGACCTGATCACCGATGCCTCGCTGGCACCGGTTGCCGGGGCGCTGGAGCGCAGTTACAGCAGCAACGCGCTGTTCCGCAGCCTGGAACTGCCGGGCCGCGACGAATTCACCCGGGCACTGCGCCAGCTGTCCGGTGCCGGTATCGAGCGGACATTGCGGTCAACGGCCGCCCTGGAACACCGCTTTGGCCTGATGGCCGGGACCGTCTCCGAGGACGCGACCGGCTTCGGCGTGAAGCTGCTTGGCCGCGGCCAGCACGGCAGCCGGCTCGGTGCATCGGCCCATGACATGCTCGCGCTGCAGCAGCGCTTCGAATCGGGCACGGCGCAGCTGGCAATACGCTACGGCTTCGCCCGCGTATCGCCGGACGGCCAGAGCCGGGATGCCGCGCTGGATGGCCACAGCCAGTTCTTCGGCGTGCGCCATGTACGGCCCCTGTCGTCCGGGCTGGCGCTGGAAAGCGATGTTGGCTACGTCCTGCACCAGTACCGTACCCAGCGTACGCTGCGCTATGGCAACCCCCTGGATCGCCATGACAAGAAGGACGCCAGCCGGCAGCCGCAGGCCGACCATCGCCGTGACCTGCTCGGCAGCCAGGTGAACCTGGCGCTGGCGGGCAAGGCAGGCAGCGTGATGCTGGAGCCGCTGCTGGGCGTCAAGCTGCGCTACCAGCGCGACGGGGCGCTGAAGGAACGGCATGGCGGCGATTTTGGATTGCGGCTGTCATCACGCCATCAGGTGGCGCTGGACGGGGTGCTCGGGCTGCGGCTGAGCCATGACGGCCGGGACGGCAAATCGCGCGGCTGGCGGCTGGACGCGCAGTTCCATGCCCGCCCGACCCTGCTGCGCCACACCGGCCAGCGCGAGGCCAGTCTGGCCGGCGCGCCGGATGCCCGCTTTGCGCTGGCACCGGCAAGTGGCAGCCGCTTCAACCACGACAGCCGGCTTGGCCTCCGCCATGACGGTCGCCACAGCCAGTTCAGCCTGAACGGCTATCTGGGCCGCAACGACGGAGAAAGTGACCGGGGGATGACCGCGAACTGGCTGTACCGGTTCTAGGAGAACGGCAGGCAGGCCCGTCAGGCAATGAAGACGTTGTCGCCCTGACGAGCCAGCTTGCCGCGTCGGCCCGGCCACGTTTCCCACACCAGTTCGCTGTGCGGCAAACGACTCAGGTCCAGCGTCGCGGCCAGATCGCCCAGCGACACGCACTGCCAGCCCTGCCGCTTCCAGCCGGCCAGCAGCAGACCGACCATCTGCAGCAACTTGCGCCCGTCCGCTTCCGCGTTCAGCGAAAAGACATGGCCGTGGCGGCGCGGGGTCGAGGTCAGGTTGAGAATGCGCTCGATCGCCTGCGTCTGGTCACCATGCGATTCGGCCAGCACTTCGTCGAGCGTCGGCAGCGTGGTCGGCAGTTGCGGCACGGCCACGATTTCCGCCCGCTGTACCGGGATGAACGGTTCGCGTCCGCGGGCATCGCTGGCGAAGTGAATGCCGAGCCCCTGGCTCTGGCGCACGGCAGACCAGTTGCCATGCCAGCCCGGCGCCGCCAGCGTCTGCGGTGCAGCCCCGGTCAGCCGGGTGAAGCCGGCGATGGCCCGTTCCAGCGCCTTGCGCGTCCATTCGGCATCGGCCTCGGTGGATTCCTTGCGCCAGGCGGCCTGGTCCCAGGCCTTGAGTCCCAGTTCGAATCCGTCCCCCTGCAGCGCATGCAGGCATTTGCGCAGCGCACGCCCCATGTCCGGGCCCGGCCACAGCCGGCCGTTCTGGCGGGTCAGGAACGGCAGATGCGCACGCGGCTTGACGCCGCCATGGGCAAACCATTCAGCCAGCGGCACCTTGCCGGCCCGATCAGGCCCGAGGCTCAGATAGAACGTCGCGCCCGCCCCCTGCTCGCGAAACAGCCCGGCCAGCGCAACGGCGCCGTCGGTCAGCCCGACCCGGGTGTGGATATCGACCTTGAGCGCAATGACGGACATGGTTCAGGCCACCGTGGCGAGTTCGGCGCGCATGGCATTGATCACGCCGCGGTAATCCGGCTGGCCATAGATGGCGGAGCCGGCCACGAAGGTATCGGCACCGGCGCGGGCGATCTCGGCGATATTGTCGATCTTGACCCCGCCGTCGACTTCAAGCCAGATCTCGCCGCCGTGCTTTGCCGTCCAGGCGTCGATGCGCTCGCGCGTCATCCGGATCTTGTTCAGCGCTTCCGGGATAAAACTCTGCCCGCCAAAGCCCGGGTTGACCGACATGATCAGCACCATGTCGAGCTTGTCCATGACGTGGTCGAGATGATGCAGCGGTGCAGCCGGATTGATCACCAGCCCGGCCTTGCAACCGTTGTCGCGGATCAGGCCCAGCGTGCGGTCGACATGGTCGCTGGCTTCGGGGTGGAAGGTGATCATGTTGGCGCCGGCCTTCGCAAACTGGACCGCCAGCGCATCGACCGGCTTCACCATCAGGTGTACATCGATCATCGCTTCGGTATAAGGTCGTATCGCCTTGCACACCATCGGCCCGATGGTCAGGTTGGGCACGTAGTGGTTGTCCATCACATCGACGTGGATGATATCGGCCCCGGCCGCCACGACATCGCGGACTTCCTCGCCCAGACGGGCAAAATCGGCGGACAGGATGCTGGGGGCAATACGGAACTGACGCATGGCAAAATCGACCTGATAGCGAAAAACCGGATTTTACCGGTTTGCCGCCGTCGACGCATGGTCTTGGCATTTTTCCATTCGCCCCTATCTGCAGGACGCCCATCCACCTTGCAACGGGATCGCCACATGCAGAACAACAAATACGCCATCACGGTCGAACCGCAGTCGTTCTACATCGAAAACCAGTCTGCGCCGGACGATGGCCAGTACGTGTTCGCCTACCGCATCCGCATCACCAATGCCGGTACGGTATCCGCGCAATTGCAGGCCAGACACTGGATTATCACCGACGATACCGGCCATGTTGAGGAAGTTCATGGCGAAGGCGTGGTCGGCGAAAAGCCGACACTGGCGCCGGGAGAGTCGTTCGAGTATGTCAGCGGCGCCGGTATCGGCACGCCGTACGGCACCATGCGCGGCAGCTACCAGATGCTCGCCACCGACGGCACGCCGTTCGAGGCCGAGATCCCCGAATTCACCCTTCTTGGCCCGCGCGTGTTGCATTGACGCGCTCCAGCAGCGCGTCGAGCGCCACTTCGACCGTCTGCGTGCGCACCGCCCGCCGGTCACCGGCGAAATGACGGACGAAGGTATCGACCCGGCCGAACGGCATGGCGATGGCGAAGCAGACCAGGCCGACCGGCTTGTCCGGCGTGCCGCCGCCGGGACCGGCCACGCCGCTGACCGCGACACTCCAGTCGGCCCCGCTGAGCTTCTGCACCCCGCGCGCCATTTCCGCCGCCACCACCTCGCTGACGGCACCGTGCGCGGCCAGTGAGGCCGGCGACACTTTCAGCATGCCGGTCTTGGCCGCATTCGCATAACTGACCACGCCCCAGCCGAACCAGTCGCTGGAGCCGGCGATATCGGTCAGCGCACCGGCAATCAGGCCGCCAGTACACGACTCGGCGGTTGCCACGGTCTCGTGCCGCGCCTTCAGGCGCAGGCCGAGCGTTTCCGCCCGGGAGCGAATCGATGCACTCATTGGCCTCTCCGGCGATAGCGTTCGATCAGGGCATTGGTCGAACCGTCATGGCTCAGCGGGCCATTGCCCGCCAGTTCCGGCGCGATGCGCCGGGCCAGCAGCTTGCCGTACTCGACCCCCCACTGGTCAAACGAATTGATGCCCCAGATCACGCCTTCGACAAACACCTTGTGCTCATAAGCGGCCAGCAGCATGCCGAGCGAGCGCGGGCACAGCGCATCCAGCACCAGGGTATTGGACGGCTGATTGCCCGGAAAGACCTTCTGCGGCAGCAGCATGTCCAGCGTGTCGCCAGAGACGCCCTCGTCTTCCAGCTGCGCCAGCGCTTCGGCCACGGTCTTGCCGCGCATCAGCGCCTCGGTCTGCGCCAGGCAGTTCGCCACCAGTTGCCGGTGATGGTCGCCAACCGGGTACTGGCTGGACAGCGGCAGGATGAAATCGCACGGCACCAGCCGCGTACCCTGATGCAGCAACTGGAAAAACGCATGCTGGCTGTTGACGCCGACCTCGCCCCAGATCACCGGGCCGGTATCGAAATCGAGTTTCTCGCCATAGCGACCGACACGCTTGCCGTTGGACTCCATGTCCAGCTGCTGCAGATAGGCCGGCAACCGGGCCAGGCCCTGGCTGTACGGCATGATGGCGTGGGTATGCGCCCCGTAGAAGGTGTTGTACCAGACGCCAAGCAGGCCCATCACCACCGGGATGTTGCGTTCGAACGGCGCCGAGAAAAAGTGCGCGTCCATCTCGCGGGCGCCGGCAAGAAAATCGCGAAAGTGCGCCTCGCCAACGGCGATCATCACCGGCAGGCCAATGGCCGACCAGACCGAATAGCGCCCGCCGACCCAGTCCCAGAAACCGAACATATTGGCCGGATCAATGCCGAAGCGGCACACCGCCGGAGTATTGGTCGACACGGCGACGAAGTGGCGCGCCACGTCGGCGGCCGTTGCCGTGCGCAGGAACCAGTCGCGGGCCGCTTCGGCATTGGCCAGCGTTTCCGGGGTGGTGAACGATTTCGAGGCAACGATGAACAGCGTGGTGGCCGGATCGCAATGCGCCAGCGTCTGCATCAGCTGCGCGCCATCGAGATTGGAGACGAAATGCACCCGCACCGCCTCGCTGGCGAACGGGCGCAGCGCGCTGTCGACCAGCATCGGCCCGAGATCGGAACCGCCGATGCCGATATTGACCACATCGGCGATGCGCCGGCCGTCATGCCCCAGCCACTCGCCGTCGCGCACGCGGCGGGCAAAATCGAAACAGCGTGCCAGCGTGGCATGCACGTCCGGCACCACATCGATGCCGTCGACGCAGTAGTGGTCGTGCTCGCCGGCGCGCAGCGCCATGTGCATGACGGCACGATGCTCGCTGACATTGACCGGTTCGCCGTCGCGCAGGCGCCGCATCCAGTCACCGAGCCCGGCCGTGCGCGCCAGTTCGGTCAGCAGTTCCATCGTCCGCGCCGTCACCCGGTTTTTCGAGTAATCGAGCAGGAAGCCGTCGAGTTCGATGGAGAAATGTTCAAAGCGCTGCGGGTCGGCCTCGAACAGGTCGCGCATGTGCACCGGGCGGGTCGCACGCTGATGATGGTGCAGTTGCGCCCAGACCGGCGTGAGGTTGATGTCGTTGGCGAGCAGGGAGGCCATGGCGTCAGCAGGAACAGGTATCGATCGGCGGCGCCTGCACATGCCGGCGCCGGACTTTTCAATCAGGCATGGCCCGCCGGCGGGCGGGCTTTTGCGCTCACAGCTTGATGAAATGCTCGCGGTAGTACTTCATTTCCTCGATCGACTCGTAGATGTCGGCCAGGGCTTCGTGCTTGCCGTGCTTTTTCATGCCCTTGGCAATTTCCGGCTTCCAGCGCTTGCACAGTTCCTTCAGCGTCGACACGTCAAGGTTGCGGTAATGGAAGTGGGCTTCCAGTTCCGGCATCCAGCGCGCCATGAAGCGGCGGTCCTGGCAGATCGAGTTGCCGCACATCGGCGATGCCTTGGCCGGCACGTGCTGCTGCAGGAAAGCCAGCATCTGCGCCTGCGCGGCGGCTTCGTCCAGCGTCGATGCCCTGACCTTTTCGATCAGGCCGCTGCGGCCATGGGTGCCCTTGTTCCAGGCGTCCATGCCGTCGAGCACGGCGTCGCTCTGGTGAACGACCAGCACCGGCGACTCGGCCACGGTATTGAGTTCGCTGTCGGTAATGACGACAGCCAGTTCAATCACGCGGTCGCTGTCCGGATTCAGCCCGGTCATTTCCATGTCGAGCCATATCAGGTGGTTTTGGTCTTGTGCCATACTGGTGTGCTTTTCTGTATTGAATTTCGGTAGCGGTGGAATTGTCTCATACTCGACGCCACTCTCCCCATCCTGCCATACCATGTCCGTCTCCATGACCACACTTGTCACCAGCGCCTTCCTGCTCGCCCTGGCCTTTTCGCTGGCGCTGCGCCTGTACCTGGCCTCGCGTCACATCCGCCATGTCCGGGCGCACCGCGAGGCCGTGCCGGCGGCCTTCACCGGCCGCTTCACCCTGGCCGATCACCAGCTGGCCGCCGATTACACCGTGGCCAGGACCCGGCTCGCCATGCTGTCGGCGCTTGTCGACGCCGGTGTGCTGCTGGCGCTGACCCTCGGCGGCGGCATCGAGGCGCTGACGGTATTCTGGCTGGGTCTGGGCTGGCCCCCGGTCGTCAGCGGCACGGCGCTGATCCTGTCGCTGATGGCGATCACCGGCCTGATCGGCCTGCCGTTCGGCCTGTATGCAACCTTCGGCATCGAGGCCCGCTTCGGCTTCAACAAGACCAGCGTCAGGCTGTTCATCATCGACCAGTTGAAGAGCCTGCTGGTCGGGCTGGTGCTCGGCGTGCCGCTGTTGCTGCTGGTGCTGTGGCTGATGTACGGCAGCACGCTGTGGTGGCTGTGGGTGTGGCTGGTCTGGAGCGCCTTCTCGCTGCTGATGGTCTGGCTGTTCCCGACCGTGATCGCACCGCTGTTCAACCGCTTCCTGCCGCTGGAAGATGGCGAGCTGAAACAGCGCATCGACGCCCTGCTCACCCGCTGCGGCTTCCGCTCCAGCGGGGTATTCGTGGTCGACGGTTCGCGCCGCTCCAGTCACGGCAACGCCTATTTCACCGGTTTCGGCGCCGCCAAGCGTATCGTGTTCTACGACACGCTGCTGAACCAGCTCGATGGCGACGAGATCGAGGCCGTGCTTGCCCATGAACTGGGCCACTTCAAGCGCCGGCACATCATCAAGCGCATCGTGCTGACCTTTGCCCTGTCCTTCGCCTTCCTGCTGCTGCTCGGCTGGCTGCTGGAATGGACGCCGTTCTACTTCGGCCTCGGCATCAGCACGCCGACACTGGCAGCCGGGCTGATTCTGGCCGCCATGGCGCTGCCGGCCTTCACCTTCCCGCTGACCCCGCTGATGAGCCGGCTGTCCCGCCGCCAGGAATTCGAGGCCGACGCCTATGCCGCCGAACACGCCGACCGCCATGCGCTGGTCTCGGCGCTGACCCGGCTCTACCGCGACAACGCGTCGACGCTGACCCCGGACCCGCTCCACTCGGCGTTCTACGACTCACACCCGCCGGCAACGATCCGCATCCAGCATCTGGAATCGCTGCCGCATACCGGAGTTTCCGCATGAACCGACTTGCCCGCGAGCGCTGCTCGCCCCAGCATGCCCACACCCGGCTGGAGGCGGAAGAAATTCCGTCCCTGCTGGAAGCCCTGTCCGAATCCTGGCGCCTCGACGGCGAGACACTGGTCCGCCGCTTCGACTTCGCCAACTATCACGAGACCATGGCCTTCGTGAATGCCAGCGCGTGGATCTCGCACCGCGAGGACCATCATCCGGACCTGTCCGTGCATTACAACCGGGTGGAAGTCTCCTACTCGACCCATGATGCCGGCGGTCTGACCCGCAACGATTTCATCTGCGCCGCCAAGCTCGACGTACTGGACAGCCTGTGACGCAATCGGCCGGACAGATCATCAGAAGCCATGGTCGACGCTATGTGGTCGAAGCCGACGATGGCAACACCTACGACTGCAGCACGCGCGGCAAGCGTTCCGACTACGCCGCCGGCGACCGGGTCGACCTGCAGATCAGCAATGGCGAGCAGGCGGTCATCGAACGGGCGCAGCCGCGCCGCAGCCTGCTGTACCGGCAGGACGATTTCCGCCAGAAGCTGATCGCGGCCAATGTCACCCAGCTGGTCGTGGTACTGGCCGCCGTGCCGACCCCGTCGCGGGAATTCCTCGACCGGGCGCTGATCGCCGCCGAGGCGGCCGATATCGCGGCACTGATCGTCCTGAACAAGACCGACCTGCCGGAAACGCCGGCCGCGCGCGAGCTGCTGGGCTTCTATCGCGAGATCGGCTACCCGGTGCTGGAACTGTCGGCACTGGGCGACATCTCGCCGCTGCGCGAACGGCTGACCGGCCAGACTACGGTGCTGATCGGCCAGTCCGGCATGGGCAAGTCCACGCTGACCAACGCCCTGCTGCCGTCGGCACAGGCCCGGGTCGGCGATATTTCCACCGCGCTGGATTCCGGCCGCCATACCACCACCCATGCGACGCTGTATCACCTGGACGCCGACAGCCACCTGATCGATTCGCCCGGACTGCAGGAATTCGGCCTGATGCATCTCGATGCAACCCAGGTCATTCACTACTTCCCGGAAATGCGCGAGCTGGCCGGTCGCTGCCGCTTCCACAACTGCGCGCACCTGGTCGAGCCGGGCTGCGGGCTGATCGCGGCCAGTGCCGCCGGCGAGATCGCGGCCGTCCGGCTGCCCCTGCTGCAGAAACTTACCCGCATGCTGCAGCGTTGATTCACTAGCTGATTCAATCATTTAGTCAAAGCCATCCACCCGGATGGCTTTTTTTCATTCTGCGTCCATTCGGCCAGAATTATGCTTTTGCTCATTTTGCCAAACGTGTCGGCAATTCAGCGCTATAAACAAATCAGCCCCCCGATATTCCACGCATTTGTTGCATTGCGGCATTTTCTGCAATCTCATCCATATTGCATTGCGGAATGCATTTTCCATTCGTATGGTTCATCATGAATAAAACGGACTGAAGAATAACGGTCCGCCAATAACCGGGGTGGCGTGACGCCACCGGGCCTGGCGGTACCCGCAACGCTTGCACCCACAATAAGGAGGTACAGATGACACGAATTGCTCTCGTCACCGGCGGTATGGGGGGGATTGGCACTGCCATCTGCAAGGCACTTGCCCAGGCCGGTCATATCGTCATCACGACCTATTCCCGCCCCGGCAAGGAAACGGCCTGGCTGGCCGATATGAAAGAGCAGGGATTCGATGTCCACGCCTATCAATGCGACGTCACCGATTTCGATGCCTGCAGTGCCCTGATCGCGAAAATCCAGTCCGAAGTCGGCCCGGTCGACGTGCTGGTCAATAATGCCGGGATTACCCGTGACGGCGTGCTGCGGAAAATGGACAAGGCGTCGTGGGACGCCGTCATGTCGACCAACCTCGACAGCGTTTTCAACATGACGCGGCCGCTGATCGAAGGCATGTGCGAGCGCGGTTTCGGCCGGATCATCAGTATTTCGTCGATCAATGGCCAGAAGGGCCAGCTCGGCCAGACCAACTACTCGGCGGCCAAGGCCGGCATGCACGGCTTCAGCATGGCGCTGGCGCAGGAAGTCGCCCGCAAGGGCGTGACGGTCAACACCGTCAGCCCGGGCTATATCGGCACCGACATGGTGATGGCGGTCCCGGCCGAAGTCCGCGAAAAGATCGTCGCCCAGATCCCGCTGGGCCGGCTCGGCAAGCCGGAGGAAATTGCCGGGCTGGTCGCCTATCTGGCCAGCGACCTGGCCGGTTTCATGACCGGCGCCGATCTGGCGATGAACGGCGGGCAACACATGATGTAATGCCATAATTCCCGCCAGTCAACTGCAAGAGACGGTCGCAACGCGACCGTCTCTTTTCATCCACAGCGCCAACCGCCACTTTTGTTCCCGCAGCGGCCTTTCCATTACAACCTGTCCGGTACGGTCGTGCGCCGTACCTTGCCTTGACCGGAAAGGAAACGTAATGGAGCTGTTCTCGCATGTACGCATCATCATCGGCGTCGTCATGAGCCTCGGGCTGACCCATCTGCTGCAGGGCATCGCCTCGCTGGTCCAGCACCCGGAACCGCGCAAGGTCTATATGGTCCATCTGCTCTGGGTCGTGTCGATGGTGCTGTATCTGCTGCATTTCTGGTGGTGGGAGTTCCGCCTCAGGCATCTCGCCGACTGGACCTTCCTGATCTATGTATTCCTGATCGTCTACACCGTCCTGCTGTATCTGCTGTGTTCGCTGCTGTTTCCGCGCAGACTGGCACCGTATGCCGACTTCGAGGAGTACTTCCTTTCCCGCCGGCGCTGGTTTTTCGGCCTGATGGCGCTGGTCTACCTGCTGGATATCATCGATACCGCACTCAAGGGCGACCAGCACCTGCAGTCGCTCGGCCTCGAATACCTGGTGCGCATCGCCGTATACGTGGTGTTGTGTCTGGTGGCGATGCAGACGGCCAGCCACCGCTTCCATCTGGTCTTTGTCATCGCCAGCCTCGCCTATCAGATCTCGTTCGCGCTGCGGCTGTTCTGGCGCGAGACCAATTAACGCAATGCGCCGCCCGAAGGCGGCGCATTGCGGTGCAACGGTGTCGCGCTTACTGCCGTTCCCAGGTCTGGGTACGACCGAGCAGCGACACGCCGAGGAAACCGCGCACTTCGAGCTTCTTGCCGCCGTCCTGCAGTCTGGCCTTGCTGCTGTAGATCTTGCCCTTTTTCGGGTCGAGGATCTTGCCGCCTTCATAGCTGTCGCCGGACTTTTTCAGGCCCCAGAGAATGGTCATGCCCTGGATCGGCTTGTCCTTGCGATCGCCATCGCACTGGTCGCATCTGGCGTCCGGATTGTGGAACAGCTTGACGATCCGGCCCTGGTACTCGCCACCGTTGTCGGTAATCTGCACCAGCGCCTTCGGCTGTCTGGTTTCGTCATCGATGGTCTTCCAGGTTCCGACGATGGCTTCGTCGGCACGCGCCAGTCCGACCAGCAGCAATGTCCCCATCAGCGCAGCAGCGATCTTCTTCATGTTGTCTCTCCATCCTCGAAAAAACGATTGTTTTAAGTTGGAACTCTAGAATGCCGAACGCGTTCCCGACGGTCAAGCTATTGGGGTAAACCCGATTGGGGAAACACCCAATTCATTTCGGGCAATTCTGTAGCGCATCATTCGATCACCATAGGAGAAACGGGTGGCTCGCGTCACCCTCAGCGCAAGACAGGAATCGGGATGCAAAGAAAAATCTACAAGAGCCTGTATTTTCAGGTGATCGTGGCCATCGTGCTGGGGGTCGTGCTCGGCCACTTCCTGCCGGAGACCGGTGCCAGCATGAAGCCGCTCGGAGACGGTTTCATCAAGCTGGTGAAGATGATGATCACGCCGATCATCTTTTGTACCGTGGTGGTCGGCATTGCCGGCATGGAAGACATGAAGAAGGTCGGCCGTGTCGGTGGCAAGGCGCTGCTGTACTTTGAAGTCGTGACCACGCTGGCGCTGGTCATCGGCCTGTTCGTCGTCAACACGCTGAAGCCGGGTGCCGGCATGCACGTCGACCCGGCCACGCTGGATACCAAGTCGATTGCCAAGTACACCGCCGCCGCCGAGCACCAGTCGGCTGTCGACTTCGTGCTGCACATCATCCCGAACAGCGTGATCGGCGCGTTCGCCGAAGGTGAAATCCTGCAGGTGCTGCTGTTCTCGGTGCTGTTCGGCTTCGGTCTGTCGCTGATGGGCAAGGGCGGCAAGCCGGTGCTGGAGTTCATCGAAAAAGTCTCGCACGTGCTGTTCGCCATCATCGGCTTCATCATGAAGCTCGCCCCGATCGGTGCCTTCGGCGCCATGGCCTTCACCATCGGCAAGTACGGCGTCGGCAGCCTGACCTCGCTGGCCGCGCTGATGGGCAGCTTCTACCTGACCTGCCTGCTGTTCGTGTTCGTCGTGCTCGGCGCGATCGCCCGCTACTGCGGCTTCAGCGTGTGGAAGCTGATCAAGTACATCAAGGAAGAACTGCTGATCGTGCTCGGCACCTCGTCGTCCGAGTCTGCCCTGCCCCGGCTGATGGTCAAGCTCGAACAGCTCGGCTGCGCCAAGCCGGTTGTCGGCCTGGTGGTACCGACCGGCTACTCGTTCAACCTGGACGGCACGTCGATCTACCTGACCATGGCCGCGATCTTTATCGCCCAGGCCTGCGGCATCGAACTGTCGCTGACCCAGGAACTGACCATTATCGGCGTGCTGCTGCTGACGTCGAAGGGTGCCGCCGGCGTGACCGGTTCGGGCTTCATCACCCTCGCCGCCACGCTGGCCACGGTGCCGGACATTCCGGTTGCCGGTCTGGCGCTGATCCTCGGCATCGACCGCTTCATGTCCGAAGCCCGCGCCCTGACCAACCTGGTCGGCAATGCGGTGGCCACGGTGGTGGTGTCGAAGTGGGAACACTCGCTGGATGCCGCGCAGATGAAGCGCGAGCTGGACAGCCCGACCCCGATCGAACACGGCATGCAGATCAACGCACCGCACCTGACGCGCGAAGTGTCGCAGGAACTGTCCTGATTCCTGCTGCTTCATCGCAAAAAACCGCCGCCCGGCAACGGACGGCGGTTTTTTTCATGCCCTCTCCTACAGATCGATCTGACCGCTGCCGACCGGCATCACCCGCCCGCCGACGCGAATCACGCCGGCGGCGTCCACTTCGAGATCGAGCACATTCGGCCGGTTCAGCGCATGGCCCTGCTCCAGTCGCCAGTGCAGCCCGCGCCGGCCGTCACTGGCCAGCCAGCCGCCCAGGTTGGCACAGGCCGAGCCGGTGCCCGGGTCCTCGATCACCTGGCCGTTGTGGGTGAAGAACAGCCGCACCGTGGCCACCGCGCCGTCGACATGCCAGACATAGGCCATCGCCGCCCCGGTCACATTGCGGCACAGCGCATCGATGCCGGCCGCCGACGGCCGGCAGGCCAGCACCGCATCGCGGCTGGTCAGTTCGATCAGCAATTGCTCGGTGCCGGTATTGACGAATCTTGCATCGCGCAGCGCCCCGGCGCCGAGGCCCAGCATGTCGGCCAGTGCATCCTGCTCGCCCGTGAACGGGCGCACCTGCGCCGGTTTGGCAGTCAACTGCGCATACCCCCCTTCACCCAGCACAATCGGGAACATTCCGGCCGCCATTTCCAGCCGGACCGATGCACTCAGCCCGCGCAACCGCGCCAGTACGGCGGCCGTGCCCAGTACCGGATGGCCGGCGAACGGCAGTTCGTAGCCGGGGGTGAAGATGCGCACGCGGGCATCGCCCCCCTCGGTGGCCGGAAAAACGAAGGTGGTCTCGGACAGGTTCATCTGCGCGGCAATCGCCTGCATGGTCGTGCTGTCGAGTCCGTCGGCCGGTTCGAATACCGCCAGCGGATTGCCGCCGAACGGCGTTTCGGCAAAAACGTTGACCAGATGGAAGCGGTAACTCGGCATGAATGGGCTCCTCGATGGATCAGTCCTTCATCATAACGACTTGCCGTGGCCGGATAACCGGAATTCGCCGATTCCTGTAGGGTTTGCGGAACGGCTGGTCTAGGCTGACGAAACAGAACTCACATCAAGGGAAACACCATGGGCTGGATTATCACGATACTGGCAGGCGCACTGATCGGCTGGCTGGCCAGCAAGGTGATGGGCACCGATGCCCAGCAGGGTGCGATCGCCAACATTCTGGTCGGCATTATCGGCTCGGCGCTTGGCAAGTGGATCTTCGGCGATCTGCTCGGCATCGGCTCGGCCTATGCCGCAGGCGGGTTCTCCATTGCCGGGCTGGTCTTCGGCATCCTGGGGGCGGTGGTGCTGATCTTCCTGCTGAAGATGGTCGGCATATTCAAGTAAATGCCGGCGGCCGGGCTCCTGTCCCGGCCGCCGCCGTTTCACTCAGTGACCGTCGAAGCCGTTCAGCACGCTGACGGCATTCTCGCCGATCGGTCCGACCGCATAGCCGCCCTCCAGGCAGAACAGCGTCTGCAGGCCCAGCCGGGCCAGCCGGGCGCCGACGGCATGAAAATCGGCCGTTTTCAGCTTGAAGGTCGAGATCGGATCTCCCTCATAGGTATCCAGCCCCAGCGACACCACCAGCGCATCGGGCCGGAAAGCCGCAATCGCCGTGCACGCCTGTTCCAGCGCCGCCATCCAGGTCGGAACGTCGCTGCCGGCCGGCAGCGGCAGGTTCAGGTTGCACCCTTCCCCCTCCCCGGCGCCGCGCTCGTCGGCAAACCCCAGATAGAACGGAAACTCGGTGCGCGGGTCACCGTGGATGGACACGAACAGCACATCGGCACGGTCATAGAAAATCTGCTGCGTGCCATTGCCGTGGTGGTAGTCGACGTCCAGGATCGCCACCCGGCCCAGCCCGCTGTCGCGCAGATGCTGGGCAGCGATCGCGGCATTGTTGAAGAAGCAGTAGCCGCCAAAGACGTCGGCCGCGGCATGGTGCCCCGGCGGACGGCACAGCGCGAACGCGGCCCGCTCGCCGGCCAGCAGGCGATCGGCACCGGTCAGGGCGGTCTGCGCCGACCAGTAGGCGGCAGGCCAGGTGCCGGCGGTCACCGGCGTGCCGGCGTCCATGGAGAAATAGCCCAGCTGGCCGTCGATGTCCTGCGGCTCGATCTGGCGGAAGCAGCGCGTCGGCCAGATCAGCGGCAGCGCATCATAGGTGCGGCCGGTTTTCGAGCGCCGGCTTGGCGCGGTCCAGCGCGACCAGAACGTTTCCAGAAAACGCACGTAGTTGTCGCGATGCACTGCCAGGATCGGCGCCTTGCCATGGTCGGTCGGCGCAATGCGCTCGAATCCGGCCCGGTCGACTTCGGCCAGCACCATGTCAGCGCGCGAAGGGTTCTCGAAGCACGGTTTCAGCGTGCCATCCACCAGTTCGGCATTGCCATGCTGAAGGCGATGTTGCTCGGTGTACACAGTCAGCATCGGAAAAAACACTCCCATAGAGAAACGGCCACCCGGCGACGCGTCGGCGGCATGCATTCACCCTACGCCACCCGCAGGCAAAATGTGCTGCCCTGGATCAGGAAGCCGGCCCGACGCAAAAAACCCCGCTCGCGGGCGGGGCCTGTTGCCGGCTGGCCGGTCGACGGGTCAGTCGAACGGATGCGGGCGCGGGGTGTTGTCAGCCGACGGCGGCAGGATCGGCATGTCGATCTTCGGCTGGTCGCCGGTCAGCGTCTTCAGGAAGGCCACGATATTGGCGTTCTCGCTCCTGGTGAACTGCTTGCCGAGCTGCAGCTTGCCCATCGTGTCCACCGCTTCGGACAGCGTGGCCGCCGCGCCGTCGTGGAAGTACGGATAGGTCAGTTCGACGTTGCGCAGGGTCGGCACCTTGAAGTTGAAGCGGTCGGCATCCTTGCCGGTCACCGCGGCACGGCCGATCGCCGGGTTGTCGGTCTTGTACGGCGTGACCAGCCCCATTTTCTGGAACGAGGCGCCACCGACGGCCGGACCATTGTGGCAGGCCACGCAGCCGCTGTTCTTGAACAGCTGGTAACCGGCCAGTTCCTGGGCGGTCAGCACCTTCTTGTCGCCCTTGAGCCACTTGTCGAAGCGCGAGTTCGGCGTGACCAGCGTTTCCTCGAACACGGCGATCGCGTCGGTGATGCGGTTGATATCGATCTTGTCCGAACCGTACACCCTGGCGAATTCCTGGCGGTACTGCGGGATGGACTGCAGCACGTCGACCGCCAGCGTATGCGTCGACGCCATTTCGCCCGGGTTGGCGATCGGGCCGCCGGCCTGTTCCTGCAGGTTCTTCGCCCGGCCGTCCCAGAACTGCGCCAGGTTCAGACTGGAGTTCAGCACCGTCGGCGAGTTGATCGGGCCTTTCTGCCAGTTGTGGCCGATCGAGGTCTTCAGGTTGTCCGAACCGCCCATGCTCAGGTTGTGGCAGGAGTTACAGGAGATGAAGCCGGAACGCGACAGCCGCGGATCAAACCACAGCTTCTTGCCCAGTTCGGCCTTGGCCGGCTGCGTCAGCTTGTACGGGGCGATCGGCTGAATCGGCTCGTCCCCTGCTGCGCTGTCTGCCCATACCCAGCCGGCAGTCAGCATCACGCTGGCAATCGCGCCAATCTGAAATAGTTTTTTACTCATTTACGGCCTCCTTGATTCACGACGTCGTACCCAATATCTATTGGCCTGTTGCGCCAATGACCAGTCCATCCGCATAAAATGCTATTGGCTTTCAATATGCACAGTATTGACCGAAGTCAACAAGCTCAGGCTATCGACCGTATCAGGCAAACAGCAAAATCAACACGTTGATTACAAAAGGATTTTTTGTTATAAATTTTTTAAATCACTTCGATTAACATTGGCTATCGCCGAATGAAAAAACCGAAACAGCCAATGTTTTACGGCAAATAAACGGCGTTATGCCTGACAGATAAAAAAAAGAATAAATTTGTCCTGACACGCCATTTTTAATTCAATTCTTCATTCTGCAAAACAGAAAAAATTAAATACCTGGCGCATCCGGTCGATAACAGGCACAACGAATCACAGGACGCACCGGACATGACCTCGATCTCCGTCAACCTCAGCAGCTCGGCCTCGTCGACCAGAATGTCGACCGGCGCCACCGACAGCCTCGGCAAGAAGATCGCCGACCTGAAGCAGCAGGTTCAGGATCTGTACAAGCAGGCGCAGGAACTGAAGGACGCGAAGCTGTCGCCGGCAGAGAAAGAGAAGCAGCAGCGCATCATCGAGGCGTCGATCCAGATGCTGCAGGCCGAAATCGCCCGGCTGGAGAAGGAACGTGCCAGCCAGGGCAAGCAGGGCGGCACCGAACCGTCCAGGGACCCCAAGCCCGGCACGGAGGTCAAGACACCGACCGCCAGCGTCGCCAGCCCCTCGAACACCGGCACCCAGGTCGACGACTTCGCCTGAGGAGTGTTGCGGAACAGCAGTCCAGGCGGCGGATCACGTGATCCGCCGCTTTTCGTTTCTGCCCTGCCGTCCGTCACCCGTTGCATCCGCCCCACACCCCGTACAAAAAACACCCCCTCCCGCAAGTGCTTGAACGCAGGCGAAAAACGCGCTGCGGATATCGTCGTCGGCTGGAAAACCGTTATGTCCATGCCTTGTCATGAACAGACAATGACTACTACAATTTGTGCAACAACTATGAAAACAGCAGCACATATTGTGTAAAAACCCGCCTGGCACGGGTTTTCAGCCGACACAAGCGTCCCAGCAAAGGAGCTCCCAACGATGTCTGTCGCATCCACCGCCTCATACCAGTGCATCCGTCGCAACGGCGACGTGGTGCCGTTTGCCCCTGACAAGATTTCCGTCGCCTTGAGCAAGGCTTTCCTGGCCGTGCTCGGCAGCGAAGCCGGCGGCTCCAGCCGCCTGCGCGATGAAGTGGAACACCTGACCGCCACCGTGGTGGCAGCCCTGATCCGCCGCCGCCCGGAAGGCGGCCCGATCCATATCGAAGACATCCAGGACCAGGTCGAACTGGCCCTGATGCGCGCCGGCGAGCAGGAAGTGGCCCGCGCCTACGTGCTGTACCGCGAACGCCGCGCCGCCGAGCGCCGCGCTGCCCGCGAGGCACTGGGCCTGGCCGCCGCCCCCACCCTGCACGTCACCCGTGCCGACGGCAGCCGCGCGCCGCTGGATCTGGACCGGATGGCCACGCTGGTGCATACCGCCTGCATCGGCCTGGAAGCCGATACCGACCCGGCCGCCATCCTTGGCGACACGCTGAAGAACCTGTACGACGGCGTCAGCGAAGCCGAAGTCGGCCGCGCCGTGGTCATGTGCGCCCGGCAGATGATCGAGCGCGACCCGGCCTACGACAAGGTCACCGCCCGCCTGCTGCTGGATTCGATCCGCGGCGAAGTGCTCGGTCGCCATGTGGCGCAGACCGACATGGCCGCGCTGTACGCCGACGCCTTCCCCGGCGCCATCCAGCGCGGCATCCAGGCCGAGCTGCTCGACCCGCGTCTGGGCGAATTCGACCTTGCCCGCCTGGGCCAGGCGCTGAACGCCGACGCCGACCTGCAATTCGGCTATCTCGGCCTGCAGACCCTGTACGACCGCTACTTCCTGCATATCGAAGGCCGCCGCATCGAACTGCCGCAGACCTTCTTCATGCGCGTGGCGATGGGCCTGGCGCTGAACGAAGCCGAACGCAACGACCGCGCGATCGAGTTCTACCGCGTGCTGTCCAGCTTCGACTTCATGAGCTCGACGCCGACACTGTTCAACGCCGGCACCCTGCACAGCCAGCTGTCCAGCTGCTACCTGACCACGCTGGGTGATGACCTGACCGAGATTTTCGACGGCATCAAGGAAAACGCGCTGCTGTCCAAGTACGCCGGCGGCCTCGGCAACGACTGGACCCCGGTGCGCTCGCTCGGCAGCCATATCAAGGGCACCAACGGCAAGAGCCAGGGCGTGGTCCCGTTCCTGAAGGTGGCCAACGACACTGCCGTCGCGGTCAACCAAGGCGGCAAGCGCAAGGGCGCGGTGTGCGCCTACCTGGAAACCTGGCACGCCGACATCGAGGAATTCCTCGAACTGCGCAAGAACACCGGTGACGACCGTCGCCGCACCCATGACATGAACACTGCCAACTGGGTGCCGGACCTGTTCATGCAGCGGGTGATGGAAGACGGCCCGTGGTCGCTGTTCAGCCCGAGCGAAACCCCGGACCTGCACGACCTGACCGGCAAGGCCTTCGCCCGCCGCTACGCCGAGTACGAAGCCATGGGCGAGCGCGGCGAGCTGCGCGTCTACAAGCGCCTGCGCGCGCTGGACCTGTGGCGCAAGATGCTGACCATGCTGTTCGAGACCGGCCACCCGTGGCTGACGTTCAAGGACCCGTGCAACCTGCGCAGCCCGCAGCAGCACATGGGCGTGGTCCACAGCTCGAACCTGTGCACCGAGATCACGCTGAACACCAGCGACAGCGAAATCGCCGTGTGCAACCTCGGCTCGGTCAACCTGGCCAACCATATCCGCAATGGCCAGCTCGACGACGCCAAGCTCGCCGGCACCGTGCGCACCGCCATGCGCATGCTGGACAACGTGATCGACCTGAACTTCTACCCGGTCGAAAAGGCCCGCAACGCCAATATGCGCCACCGCCCGGTCGGCATGGGCCTGATGGGCTTCCAGGACGCACTGCATGCGCTGGGCCTGGCCTACGGCTCCGACGCAGCAGTCGAGTTCGCCGACCGTTCGATGGAAAGCATTGCCTACCACGCCTACTGGGCCTCGACCTCACTGGCCGAGGAACGCGGCACCTACCAGACCTACGACGGCAGCCTGTGGAGCCGCGGCATCCTGCCGCACGACAGCCTCGACCTGCTGGCCGAGTCGCGCGGCGGCTGGCTGGAAGTCGACCGCTCGACCACGCTGGACTGGGACCGCCTGCGGGCCCGCATCAAGCAGTTCGGCATGCGCAACTCGAACTGCCTGGCCATCGCCCCGACCGCGACCATCGCCAACATCATCGGCGTGTCGGCCAGTATCGAACCGACGTACAAGAACCTGTTCGTCAAATCGAACCTGTCCGGCGAGTTCACCGTGGTCAACGAGTACCTGGTCCGCGACCTGAAGCGTCTGGGGCTGTGGGACAAGGTGATGCTGGCCGACCTGAAATACTTCGATGGCGACCTCGGCCCGATCGAACGCATCCCGGCCGAGGTGAAAGCCCTGTACGCGACGGCATTCGACCTCGACCCGAGCTGGCTGGTCGAAGCCGCCAGCCGGCGCCAGAAGTGGATCGACCAGGCACAGAGTCTGAACCTGTACATGGCCGGCGCCTCGGGCAAGAAGCTGGACACGCTGTACAAGCATGCGTGGGTACGCGGTCTGAAAACGACCTACTACCTCCGCACGCTGGCCGCGACCAGTGCCGAGAAGTCCACCGGTCGTGGCGGCGAGCTGAACGCCGTCCCGGTCGCCGCCCCGCCGGCCGTCCCGGCGACGGACATGAAGTTCTGCTCGATCGACAACCCCGACTGCGAATCTTGCCAGTAGGCAAGATCGCAGGCGGTGGTTGAGGCGCAGCCACAACCCGGACACTCCTGCGACAGCAGGAGCCAGCCCGCAGGGCGCGAATCTTGCCAGTAGGCAAGATCGCAGGCGGTGGTTGAGGCGCAGCCACAACCCGGACGCTCCTGCGACAGCAGGAGCCAGCCCGCAGGGCGAGAATCTTGCCAACAGGCAAGATCGCAGGCGGTGGTTGAGGCGCAGTTAAGGCACGCAGCCCACGGCGGGCGGACAGGTGTATAAGCACAATCGTCACCTGTCTGTTCCCGTCGTCGATTGGAGAGAGCGTCATGAAACGCCTGCTGTTACTGATCTGCTGCCTGACCCTGGCCGGCTGCGCCACGGTTGCCAAACAACTGAACGGCAGCCTGCAACCGCCGCCCGGCTACGGCTACGCCATCGTGTCGATGACCGCGCTGGCTTTCGAGCCGGATGCGAGCTCGATCGAGGCGATTTACGTGCCGGACGGCGCGCCTGGCCGGGGTGGCAACATCCACGCCAGCCTGCTGACCGACTCGGTGTTCGGCGAAGCCGGCTCGTCGCCGGTCGAAGGCAAGCTGGCCCTGCTGACGCTGCTGCCGGGCAACTACCGCTTTGTCGAGGCCATCGGCTACTACCCGCAGGAGATCGCCGGCTGGCGTACGCGGCAGATCATCCGGATGCCGATGAGCGCGCCGTTTACCGTGACCGCCGGTCGTGCCGTCTATCTCGGCGAGATCCGGCTCGATCTGTCGTACCGGCCGGAACTGCTGCTGCGCGACGGCCGCCCGCGCGACTTCGGCCATATCCGCCGCGTCTGGCACGTGGAGGACCTCTCGCCGATCGACGTGCGGCTGCTCTCCCCCCTTACCCAATAATCGACGTACCCGACAGGAACCGACATGCTGACATTTGAAGACAACGACATCGCCGCGCCGGCCGTACCGGCCAATCCGACTGCCACCGCCATGCCGAACCGCGTCAACGCGGTCGACAAGCGCATCATCAACGGCAAGACCGACGTGAACCAGCTGGTGCCGTTCAAACACAAGTGGGCATGGGAGAAGTACCTGGCCCAGTGCGCAAACCACTGGATGCCGCAGGAAGTGAACATGCAGCGCGACATCGAGCAGTGGAAGACCGGCCAGCTGAGCGAAGACGAAATGCGCATCGTCAAGCGCAACCTCGGCTTCTTCGTCACCGCCGACAGCCTGGCTGCCAACAATATCGTGCTCGGCACCTACCGCCAGATCACGTCGCCGGAATGCCGCCAGTTCCTGCTGCGCCAGGCCTTCGACGAGGCCATCCACACCCACGCCTACCAGTACATCGTCGAAAGCCTCGGCCTGGACGAAGGCGAAATCTTCAACGCCTACAACGAGATCGCCTCGATCCGCGACAAGGACGAGTTCCTGATCCCGTTTATCGACGCGCTGTGCAACCCGGCCTTCAAGACCGGCACGCTGGAAACCGACCAGCAACTGCTGAAGTCGCTGATCGTGTTTGCCTGCATCATGGAAGGCCTGTTCTTCTACGTCGGCTTCGTGCAGATCCTCGCCCTCGGCCGCCAGAACAAGATGACCGGCGCCGCCGAGCAGTACCAGTACATCCTGCGCGACGAGTCGATGCACTGCAATTTCGGCATCGACCTGATCAACACCATCAAGCTGGAAAACCCGGAACTGTGGACCGACAGCTTCAAGGCCAGCCTGGACGAGCTGTTCCGCAAGGCAGTCGACCTCGAATACGCATACGCCGAAGACACCATGCCGCGCGGCGTGCTCGGCCTGAACGCCCCGCAGTTCAAGGAATACCTGCGCTTTATCTGCAACCGCCGCATGCAGCAGATCGGCCTGACCGAACTGTTCCCCGGCGCCAGCAACCCGTTCCCGTGGATGAGCGAGATGATCGACCTGAAGAAGGAAAAGAACTTCTTCGAGACCCGGGTGACGGAGTATCAGACGGGCGGGGCTTTGAATTGGGATTGAGGGGGGTCGTCGGAAATCGGAAAGGTTGAAATTTTGTAGTCAAAAGTTGAAATTTCCGATAACCAAAGCATGAAATCTTGCTTTGCGAGAAGAAAGGGCCCTGTCGTTACAGGGCCCTTTCCATGTTGCGATCGGCAGTATCAGTAATCGGAAGTAACCTCTTGCTTGAACATTGGCATGCGCTCGCTTCTCGGCCAAAACTGACGTTCGACGGCTCGATGAAAAATGGCCGCTTACCTATTGGAAGTGGACTGCCCCGGCTCCTGCAGGTAATCCTGCCCCATGATTGGCCGCAAGGAGGTAACGCGCAGACGGGCCGGCTCAGCGCTTGCCGGCCGCCTCTTCTCGCCGGCGCTTGGCCTCTTCCAGCAGGTAGACCTGGTAATCGTCCAGATCGCCCGCGAAATCGCTGACCCCGCCACGCGACACCATCCAGAATTCGTCACACACCGCGCGCAGCAACGCCCGGTCGTGGCTGACCAGCATCACCGAGCCTTCGAACTCGTTCAGCGCCACGCTCAGCGCCTCGCGGGTGGCGAGGTCCAGATGGTTGGTCGGTTCATCCAGCAGCAGCAGGTTCGGCCGCTGCCACACGATCATGCACAGCACCAGCCGCGCCTTCTCGCCGCCGCTCATGCTGCCGACCGCCTGCTTCACCATGTCGCCGCTGAAGTTGAAGGTGCCGAGGAAATTGCGCAGCCCCTGCTCGCGGCAGTCATTCGCCGACGGCCGCATCGCCGCCGGGGTGTCGCGCGCCAGGCGGAACATGTGCTGCAGCGGATCGTCCTCCGGCCGCAGCACGTCCAGTTCCTGTTGCGAGAAGTAGCCGATGTTCAGCCCCTTGCCGCGGATGATCTCGCCGCCGACCGCCTGCAGCGCCTCGGCCACGGTTTTCACCAGCGTCGACTTGCCCTGGCCGTTGGCGCCGAGAATGCCGATGCGCTGGCCGGCCAGCACGGTGCGGTTGACGTTGCGCACGATCACCGTCGGCGGTGTGTCTGCCGGCGCGCCATCCATTGCCGGATAGCCGAACGCCGCGCCGGTCATCGACAGCATCGAGTTCGGCAGGCTCATCGGCTCCTTGAATTCGAACTGGAAGTCGGCGTCAGCCAGCACCGGCGCGATCTTCTCCATCCGCTCCAGCGCCTTGACGCGGCTCTGCGCCTGCTTGGCCTTGCTGGCCTTGGCCTTGAAGCGGTCGATGAACTTCTGCAGGTGCGCCATCTTTTCCTGCTGCTTGGCCTGCGCCGCCTGCTGCAGGGTCAGCTGTTCGGCACGCATGTACTCGAACTTGCTGTAATTGCCGCCGTAGCGCACCAGCTTGGCGTTGTCGACGTGCAGCGTCACCGTGGTGACGGCATCGAGGAATTCGCGGTCATGGCTGATCACCACCATGGTACCGGCGTACTGCTTCAGCCACGCCTCCAGCCACACCAGCGCATCCAGATCCAGGTGGTTGGTCGGCTCGTCCAGCAGCAGCAGATCGGACGGACACATCAGCGCGCGCGCCAGTTGCAGCCGCATGCGCCAGCCGCCGGAGAAGCTGTTCACTGGCTGCTGCAACTCGGCGACACTGAAACCCAAGCCGAGAATCAGTGCCTGCGCCCGGGCCGGCGCGTCGTGGGCGCCGGCATCGTTGAGCGCGGTATAGGCGTGCGCCATGCGCATATAGTCTTCGCCGGCCTCGGCCTCGGTCACCTCCCGCTGCGCGGCGAGCAGGATGGCATCGCCTTCGACCACGAACTCGGTCGCCGTCTGCGCCGTTTCCGGCATGTCCTGCGCCACCTGCGACATGCGCCACTGCGACGGGATCGACACATCGCCGCCGTCTTCGTGCAGCGAGCCGTTCAGCACCGCGAACAGCGAGGATTTGCCGGCGCCGTTGCGGCCGACCAGGCCGACTTTCTCGCCAGGATTGAGCGTCACCGACGCGTTGTCGAGCAGGACTTTGGTACCGCGGCGCAAGGCCACGTTTTTCAGAATGATCATGGGAAGCGCCGTGCGGCGGCAGGAAACAGGTTACGCCGCGACCGGCGACAAGGCGGGAAGACGACAGGCAATGCGGCCAACGTTGGCCGCATCAGGACAAGGGTGCTGCCTCGGCAGCGTGGCGCCGCCGCATGCTGCAAAGCAATAAAAACGGCGCGGCGCAGATGGTAACACGCCCCTACGCGCTCCAAAGGGGAAGAAAGCTGACGTTCGGTGCCGGCAACAGAGAAATGGCCGGTATTTGACTCTGAGCAGACGTTCAGGACAAATGGGGTAGCAGACCGCTTTGGCCGAGTAGCACGCGTAAGCCAACGGTACTCCCCCCATTTTTAGCGGTCGCCAGAAGTAGAGGCTAGGCCATGATGGCCAATCGTTGTTTCGGTGTAATGCCACCGAGGGCCATGTTCGGGCGTTCGTGATTGTACGACCATAGCCATTTCGTGGCGTAGTCCTGGACCTCCGCGACGGTTTCGAACAGGTAATGCGCCAGCCAGTCATACCGTACGGTTCGGTTGTACCGCTCGATACAGGCGTTCTGCTGGGGCTTGCCTGGCTGGATGAACTGCAGCCTGATCCCGCGCTTTTCGGCCCAGTCTTTCAACGCTCCGCTGACGTATTCAGGGCCGTTGTCGCACCGAATCGCCTGTGGTCGACCACGCCACTCGATGATCTGCTCCAGCGCCCGAATCACCCGTAGTGACGGCAGGGAGAAGTCCACATCGACGCACAGCCCCTCGCGGTTGAAGTCGTCGATAACGTTGAAGAGCCGGATGCTACGGCCATCGGCTAATTGGTCGTGCATAAAGTCCATCGACCAGCTTTCATTCAATGCCTGTGGTACCACCAGCGGCTCCGGTTGCTCTCGAACCAGCCGCTTGCGCGGCTTGATACGCAGGTTCAGTTCCAACTGCCGGTAAATGCAATACACGCGCTTGTGGTTCCAGCCAAAGCCCTTGACGTTACGCAGGTACAGGAAGCACAGGCTGAAGCCCCAGTTGCGCTGGTTGTGGGCCAGCCTGACCAGCCAATCGGCAATAAGCTCGTTCTCTACCGAGCCCTTGGCACGATATCGGTAGCAGGTCTCACTCACGCCAAACGCCGCACAGGCCGCCTTGACGGTCAGGGAGCGATCCCGCACGGCACGCATAGCCATCTCACGTCGATGAGATGGCCTTACCACTTTTTTTCGATGGCTTCTTTCAGGACATCGGTCTTCAGGCGTTCCTCGGCGTACATCTTCTTTGACCTTCCCCCGCCCGGTATCCCAGTCATAAATTAGCAATCAGGACTGTTGATCCGCCCCCAAGATTTACTCTAGGCAGAACTAGAAACTCTCACCTTGCTCGCCTGTGGATAAAACGTGGTACTGGTCCGCAAATGCGCTTGGCGTCAGATTGCCAATGGCGCTGTGAGGCCGAAATTCATTGTAGTCCTGGCGCCATTTTTCGACCTTGTTTTGCGCATCCTCCAGTGACAGAAATCAGTGCGCGTTCAGGCACTCATCGCGGAAGCTGCCGTTGAACGACTCGATGAACGCGTTATCGGTAGGCTTGCCGGGATCTGCTCTTCCGTGAACCGTGACTTCTTCATGCTGCCGCTCCTGTGGATAAGTGCTCGCGACAGGTTAGAAATTCCAGTTTACCGTGGAGTAAAAATCCGGGAGCAGATCAATCTGGCCTGAGCGACCACGTTCCTCAGTAGCTAGGTACGGTTTCTGATCCGTTGCTGCCGGTCGAGCCAAGAAAGGCTCAACAGCAGGTATCAGACTAGAGCAATCGCCCGGCATGGCTATTCGCTGACTGCAGCTTGGCCAAAACGTACATTCCGGGCGCAAGGACCAAATGTCTGCTACGCAATACCAAGCAGTCTTAGAGCCACAAGGAAAGCGGGTACAAGAAGTCTATCAAACGTGCAGCGATCCAGATTGCTTCATGGCATCAGTCGCAGTCGCCAAGAGAAATTTATCAATCTCCCCGACAGAGAGGACCTCGAAAAGGATGCCCCCCCCATTACGATTAAGCACTTTCATGAGGTGGCGGAAATTTGCTTCACCCGAAGTTATCCATGGTTCCGCAACCATAATGCGGATCAGTCCCTGAGCGAGTTTTGGCCTGCTCGTCGTGCGAGAGCGTTCTACGAAGTTGCTCCGGATATCGGCACTCTTGAGTATCAGGCCCAGTGCCTGTTCATGATCCCCTGCGCCGGCCGCGATTTTCGCGATTCTTGCATTCCACCAGAGGCGCCCAATTGCATTATCGTCCCGGATCGAGGTGAGACCCGTCCCAAAAAAGTGATCAAGAACAGCCTTGTCTACCCCCGCACCGCTAGCTCCCGAAAGCCAACGGGCCCTTGAGTATTCGAAGCCCTCTACATGAGTGAGCCTGCTCCATATGCGCCCTTCACGGGCTATAGCTGGAGTCATGCCCGGAAGCGCCTCGAAAACCTTCAGCGAATTCTTGATTTCGACTTCAGGTTTAGTCGAGGACATGTCGAGATTTGCGAATGCTGCTCCATCAATTGAAACGGTTGAAAGCTCGATTGCCCACCCATTGCCGAGTTCGAGGTCCAGAAAACCGCCAGTTTCATACCGTGCACGGTGAGCGGAGACCTGTGCTTTCAGGTTATCCATGACGTCCTGTGAGAGAAATTTGAGTTTGCTCACACCATGTCCTCCGTGATCACATCAAGCCGACTTACAGGCATTTCCAGCAACATCTGCGCGTTATCAAATAGGCTTCCGTTGTAATCGATATTGGCCAACGTGCACTTCGCCGAGAACGGCTGCTTCCAGCGTCGGTTACCATACGCGCCGGGGTTCTCCCGAAGCGTATCGAGCACTTCCATAAGCGCGGGCAGATACACTGAGCTCAAGAGAGCAGCTCTAGCCGGTGAGTGTCGCAGGGCATTGACCATCTTGAACGTGCTCTCGTCGGTGAGAATGGTTATCTTCTCGGCATCAAGCTTGACACTTAGCTGACCTTCCGGCTGAGATGGCGACGCCACGAGCGCAAAAATGCTCTCCATCGGGGCTAGCTTGGCTTGGCCAACGCTCAGAACCTGCTCTTCATCGAGGGCAAGAATATCCCCGGCGACAAGGCTCAGGGGTAGAGTGAACTCCGAATGCACATTGCCCGGCCTCCATCCGGCCAACGGTTGCGACAGCCAAATGACCGGACGTACAGTTACACGATTGAGAAGCGAGCCCTTCTCGAACTCGACCTTCCCCTTGGGCCAATCCAGTTCCCGCAGGTCGGAATAGAAAGTGTCTTTGCACCTGACGAAAATTCCGACGGTAGCCTGGCCGTTCTCGACCAGCTTTCTGATGGACGGCTCCGTCAGTTCGATCTCGTAGCGAATGCTTACCTTGCCGGTTTCGATGATTTCCTCAACTTCGGTATCAAGGGCAAAGCTACCTTCGTCGAAGTCACCGGTCTCGGCTGTCAGCACAGGATGGGCGAAGCGCATGTTATCGGAAAACCTCATGCCTCTGCCTCCTGTGTTTCCGCTGTTGCAAACACTTCGATCGGCCCTGCGTACGGCGCGTCCAATGTCACCCCCAAGGAGATCCGCACCCCCTCGTTGAGATCTAGTTCGACGCTCCCATTGCGAACCGAACCTGTGCTGGCTGTCACTACAGGCAGCGGCTCCCCGGTGTGCAAACCGGTTGCTTCGAGCTTAACTGTGGCCTTACCTGAAACGGTAGGTGTGAACCATATTGTTCTCTTCCAGGCATCCGCGCCGTTCTTTGGAATTGCGGTCCTGAGGTCCCGCAACTTCAGAGGCGGTACTTTCCCTTGTTTGCCGCTACCGCCGCTTCCAGCCCCCGGCCCTTGTTTGTCGCCGGAGCGTTTGCCACGACTTCTCTTTGTCTCCTGGTCGTTGTCACCGCCTTCATTCCCGGAATTCTCATGCGAGCTTTGCGGGCGTGCCTTTGTCTTTCGAGCAGGCGTGTAGACATATTTCTCAGGATCATTTTCCGCGGCCGGATCGGGCGGCGTGGTGCCGCTTGCGTCCTCGGCAAAGAATCTCGCCAGCTCGTCGAGGGTGACCTCTTCATCCTCATCGATCGCCGCAGTCTGTCCGATCTGCCGTCGCAGGTCTTTGATGAGCTGCTTCATGGCACTGGTTGCTGCCTGCCGCTTCGCTGGATCTGAAAGTCGATTGGCAGAAAAGCTGTCGTGTCGAGGATTCTCGATCGACTTCATCTGCTTGCTTGCAGCGTCGGAAACAGGCTCCACAAACATAACAAACTCTCGCATCCCGACGAACCGCTGCAGCTTGTCTCCGAATTGCTGAAGTTCGGACGTAATCAACATCCCGTTACGTACGATCCCCACTCTTTTTTGAAGACCATCTTCAACCAGAATGCAAAAGCGCATAGTGCCGAGCCCTTGGACGTCGTATTTAATATCAATAGCATCCGGCGACGTGAGACACCTGAACAGGTCACGCGAAAAGTCCAGTTGACTTCTCTGGCCGTCGGCTTCTGCCGCAGCGATTATGCGCGGGTCAACGAACATCGCGGCGACGGTATTGTGGTTGAGTTTGATCTCTCCATCGTTGATCTCAAAAGCCATCCTATCTCGATGCAATGCCGCGAAGAAATTCGTAAGCAGGGAATACGCGATCGACCAAGCCCAAGTGTCGATCTGCCTGAATCCCGCACAAAAAATGCTCGTGCCGACTTCTGTGCGACGCATCCACGTGGGAACCTTTGCAAGATCCTCGATTGCGACATACCCATCCGGGACTCCCCAGTAACCAGTGGCACGCCGTTTTGTACCGCTACTGTCAACGTGGGAGACCATCCGACATTTACCCTGCGCCGCAAACCGCAATACCTCCTCCCTGTCGCGGTATGTTGTCGAATAGAATACGGTTTGCAGATCGGAGACGGCGAACGCCGCGTTTTTGCCAATCCCGAATGAGCCTCCGGAGGTTTCCGTTGCTTTGTTGCTGATCCCGGCCCCCTTGAGCAAAGAATGGAAAGGCGTTCCTTCCTCCCCCGAGGGGCCTGTGAGCCCTTTGGTATTGTAATCACTTATTCTTAGAATCTTCGTAGTTTGCTTTCCCAGCAATTCTTTTGCCTGCAAGAAGAAGTCCTTGTCCTTTTCCTGCTTTGCATCAATGAGGCATCTCTGAACAGTGTCTTTCAGTACAGTGATGCCCGGAAGCTCTGAAGTTGGTAACGTAAGCACGTCAAATGTCATTCTGACGGGGTAATCAATCGCAGCGTCTGCGCTGTTCTGCCCCGCCTCGCGTCCGCAGCTAGCATAGGGGCTGTCGCGAAAAGTTTCGATCCCAGCATCACCGAGCCCCTCACTCTCGCCCGCCTGATTCGGCAGGAATTCAAAAACCGGTTCAATCATTGTGACCTCCTTGATGCGGCAGGACCGGGAATCGCCCTGCTACCCTACTAGGGTGAGCGACATCGTGCGATTGAAGTAACACCGCTGAATAGTACGGCTGATTTTAGGCTGAAGCTGTCTTTCACATGTCAGATGAAAAAGGCTGCTTTCGTAATTTCATCACCCGGCTTGAAATACCACTTCAATAGCGAATATTTCTGACATCCCAAACCCATGAGGGGCGCTCATCATGGGCCATCCAGCATGATCAGTCATTCTCTGCAAGAGATAGCATCTACAAACGGCATCAGGTGCTTATCGGATCAACATATTTTCGCGGTGCCACGCGAATGCATCAGGATGCACTTTCAACGCATTGTCCTTTGCCTCCCGGATCAGTTGGTCGTGAAGTTCTTGCAGGCTTGCATTTCCGGAAATGACCGTTACAACTTCAGGAACTATCACTTTCCGGTCATCACCCACACCAAACAGGCCCTTGTCGAATGCCCAGTGATGGCGTTTGCACAGGGCAACCCCGTTACGGACATCATCAGCGCCAAGAAGTGAGCGGGGAACGACATGAGCAGCATCCAGCTCCAGTGATCCGGAAGGCGATTTCAGTGCCTCTCCACAAATGGCGCAAGTCTCCTCATACTGTTCCAGGACCCTTTTACGGAAAACGATTGATCGTGCGACTTTCCTGACCGTGGATGCACTGGTTCCGGCAGCAGGATCAATGAGGGCAAAAGGCGCCGCTTCCAGGGCCATTTCTTCAGTCAGGGCGGAGTCAAGGTCATCATCGGACACTGGCGGTGCGGCGCGGTCAAGAACCCCCCAGCGATGCGGTCCGATCATGCCTGCAATTGCAGGAAAATCTGGTGAGAGTCGCCGCACCAGCGTCAGCCTGTAGTAATCAAGACGGTCGATGCTCCGCTGGATAATCAGTACGTCATTCCCGGTCGCCAGATTCCGCAACGGACCTAACTGGTCAGTCAATCGTGATTCAGGCGAACGCTGCCCGCCCCATGACTGAAACTGGTAGCGGGTACTTACGGTCCCTTTGTAGGCATTTTCAACAAAAAGCTGCGCTTCGATCCGGTGATCGACCGTCGGGTTTGCTGCTGAAACTGTACCAGTCAGCCCCGGAAAGAAAATACGCAAGTCTTTCGGTATGACCACTCCACCCTGATGCCCTGTAGCATTACCGGTATCATTGCTTGCCAGTACTTTGAAAACTGGAAAATCCCACTCCGGCGAATGCACAAGACAACGCAGTAACATATTGGATCGCTCTCGATATCGATACCAGAAGGCCGCAGAGTACCGCATTACCCGGCACGGGTCCATCCATAATGCATATTCCAGCAGCAACAACCTCCACAACCTGATTATTTTCCGGTACTTCGCACCCTTGCGATGGTTGATTTCGCACATTTTCACAACCTGCCCACATTTCCACTGGCTATAAGCTGCCTCTGCGGATAAAATGTGTCCATCAGCGGACGTTATGTCCGGCTTTTGTCCCAGAGAAAGCGCCATGAACACGCCAGATTCCCTAAATATCAAAGCCATGCTGGATGAAGTCTTGCAGCTGCGCAGCCAGACCGAGATTGCCAACGCTCTCAAGGTTGATGCCCGCACCATCCGCCGCTGGAAATCTGGCGACTGCGAACCGCCCTCTTTCCTAGTGCATGCCCTGCGTCAGTTATTGCCGCCCGCACTGCCGTTTGACAATGACAGTGCTGATTTCACCTTCATTGACCTGTTCGCCGGCATCGGCGGTATCCGTCAGGCTTTCGAGGGGATTGGCGGTCGCTGCATGTTTACCAGCGAATGGGACAGCTACGCCCAGAAGACCTACGCCGAAAACTACAACCGTGACCAGCACACCCTGAATGGCGACATCACCCAGATCAATGCCGGTGACGTGCCGAATCACGATGTGCTCCTAGCCGGCTTTCCCTGCCAACCGTTTTCCATTGCAGGGGTATCCAAGAAGAATGCACTGGGTCGTGCCCACGGCTTCCAGGATGAAACCCAGGGCACGCTGTTTTTTGACGTGGCCCGCATCATCGATGAAAAGCGTCCGCGTGCCTTCCTGCTGGAGAACGTGAAGAACCTGCTGTCCCACGACAAGGGCCGTACCTTTGATGTAATCCGCCGCACCCTGAGCGAGGAGCTGGGCTATCACATCCACTGCAAGGTGATTGATGGCGCCCACTTCACCCCACAGCACCGCGAACGCATCCTGATTGTCGGCTTCCGCGAGCCGGTGGCCTTCGACTGGGACGCCCTGCCACTACCGCCCAAGGGCAATATCCGTCTGGGCGAGATTCTGCACCGTACCGATGGAAGCGAACCGGCGTTGCCATGGGATGGAGACCGCTTTTTCGATCATGCGGCGCACAAGGTGCAGGACAAGTACACCCTCACCCCCAAGCTTTGGGCTTACCTGCAGGCCTATGCCGAGAAGCACCGCGCCAAGGGCAACGGCTTCGGCTTCGGGCTGGTGGGTGCCGACAGCGTAACCCGCACCCTGTCCGCCCGCTATTACAAGGACGGTTCGGAAATTTTGGTCTACCAAGGTGAAGACAAGAACCCGCGCCGCCTGACCCCACGCGAATGTGCCCGGCTGATGGGCTTTCCCGACACCTTCCGTATTCCGGTGTCCGACACCCGCGCCTACAAGCAGTTTGGCAACTCGGTGGTGGTGGACGTGATGGCCCACACCGCCCGGCTGATGCACCAGTTCCTGACCCAGGAGACGCTGGAGCCGGAACTGCCGCTACAGGCCTCCACCGTCTGACCCAGCCTCCATGACCGACATCGTCGACAAAGCCACCCGCAGCCGGATGATGTCGGGCATCCGTGGCAAAGACACCAAACCGGAAGTCCTCATCCGCAGAGCCCTGCACTCGCAGGGCTTTCGTTATCGTCTGCACGACAAGGGCCTGCCCGGCAAACCGGACCTTGTATTCCCGAAGTACAAGGCCGTGGTGTTCATTCATGGCTGTTTCTGGCATGGCCACGACTGCCGCTATTTCAAGGTGCCGCAAACCCGTACGGCCTTCTGGCAGGACAAAATCAACACCAACCGCCAGCGCGATGCCCGGCAGCTGGCGCAGCTGCTGCAGGCCGGCTGGCGTGTACTGGTAATCTGGGAATGTGCAACGCGAAAGAATGAATCCCTGTCAAAGGACATGCTGATTGACTATACTGCCAATTGGCTGACAATGGGCAGCTATGACTCGCAAATCGATGAGAACGGCATCCGCCCCTTGACATGTTTGACGACAGAATAAGTGACTACACCGAGGGCGTAGCAGCCAAATACCTGAGCGCCGTGGACGCAGAGCCCGGCAAATCCCGCCAGCACGAAATCGGCGGTCTGCCGGCAGCTGGCTTCCGTGAATGGCTGGGTACCCCCGGCAAGCAGGAGGAATACCGCTTCCGCGCCCGCCAGATCTACATCTCCGATGATGACGACGAACCGGTCATCTGCGACAGCCACGTCACCTGGTACGACTGCCGCCGTAAAGTGGCCCACCGTGGCCCGGAATACCGCCTCTACTACTACGACAGCCCGGTGACGACCTGCATCAGCGAAGGCGATTTCTTTCTGGTGGCCAAGCTGCGCGAAAACGCCCTGCCGCTGCAGGATTTGTTCCTGCCGCTGGACGGTGCCGACCTAAAGCCCGGCAGCCTGCTAATGGTGTTTGCACCGGCCGGCAGCGCGGCCGAGCAGCAATTGCGCATCCTGTTTGGCCTCGGCGAAATCGGCGAACGCTTCAAGGCGGGCGAACTGGATGCCGGCATCCTGCTACTGCCCCTGCGGATGATGCTGGAAGCGCTGGGTATCGAGCTGAACAAGCCCGACCGCTCCGACGACGACTGGACCGAACGCCTGCTGGCCACCTTTGGCGGTAAAGCCTTCCCGCCCACTACTGCCTTTTCAGCCTTTGCCCGCGACAGCATCGCCGACCATACCAATCCGCTGGCTGACCCGGATGGCACACTGATGGCGTGGATGGAGCACGAAGAAAAACTGTTCCGCCTGTACGAGCGCCAGCTGGTGCAGGCCCAGCTGCGTGCCGGCTTTGGCGAGCTCGGCGATGACGTGGACGCCTTCATCAACTACTCGCTCAGCGTGCAGAACCGCCGCAAGTCACGTGTCGGCCACGCCTTTGAAGGCCATCTGGACACCCTGTTCCGCCTGCACGGCCTGCAGTTCCAGCAAGGCCGCGGCAAGGGTAACGTCACCGAAAACAACGCCCGACCGGACTTCATGTTCCCCTCCTTTGCCGCCTACCACGACCCGGCCTTCCCGGCAGAGCAGTTGCTGATGCTGGGTGCCAAGACCACCTGCAAGGATCGCTGGCGCCAGGTACTGAGCGAAGCCGCCCGCATCCCGCGCAAACACCTTATCACCCTGGAAGCGGCCATCAGCGAAGCGCAAACCAAGGAGATGGCTGCGCATGGGCTGCAACTGGTGGTGCCGGAGAGCATCCAGAATACTTACACCGAGTCACAAATAAAAAACCTTTTCAGCATCACAGCCCTGATAGCCAATATCAAGCAATTAACCGTTTACCAACAATCTGAATTGTGACAATACTCCCCACTGAATATCTTTCCTTTCTTGTCACCGATGAAGAATTGGGCGATGAGAGGACTTTGTTGCATTAATCGGGGCTGGTGACTGTCCGGTAAAGTGACGGCATAAGCAAGCCCCTCCCTCTCAAATACTACGCCACCAACTGGCAAACCTACAATCAGTCCCTCAAGCAGCGAGGGCAACTCCTTATCTTGATCGATAAAGACATGAACTGGCTAGCGACTGCTGCTGAAAACGGGGGGACGTCGCTGCAAGCACATCAAACTAGATAAAGCCGTTCCCCAGCTGTAAGTAGCCGCAGTCCATACGGAATTAAAACGTTAGTTTTGGCCGAAAATCAGCCTACATGATCTAAGCTAAATTTTTTCAGACCTATATCACGCCCTTGAACACGCACAGTAACACCCTCTGGATAGGCCCCCCGAACGACAGGACACCGCATCCCGCCTAAACTAAGCGGTAGTCTTGAAACCATGTTCAAACCCATGTCCAAAATCGAGCGGGTTGATGTGCTGACCCACCCAGAGCAACGACGCCGGTTCAGCGTCGAGCAGAAGCTGGCCATCGTGCGAGAAACCTTCGAGCCCGGTCGTTCCGTTTCCACCGTGGCGCGACAGCATGATGTGCACGCCAATCAGGTGTTCAAGTGGCGCAAGCTTTATCAGGAAGGCAGCCTTGCGGCCGTCAGGACCGGGGAGACTGTCGTCCCGGCTTCCGAACTGGCTGACGCCATGAAGCAGATCCGCGATCTGCAGCGTATGCTCGGCAAGAAGACCATGGAGAACGAGATTCTCAAGGAAGCGGTGGAGATCGCCCACTCGCGAAAATGGATTGCGCGCATGCCCTTGTTGCCCGGGGACGACCAGTGAAGGCGGTCAGTGGAAGTCTCGGCGTTGCGCGCTCGGCCCTTATGGTCCGTCTTCACCGGCCGGAAAGTTGGCAGGACGGGAGACGGCACCGGTCTCTGGATGATGCCGCGCTGGTGGCCGAGTTGAAGGCTGTCATCGTCGATTTGCCAAGCTACGGCTATCGCCGCGCCTGGGGCGTGCTGCGTCGCCAGCGTGATCAGTTGGCCTTGCCGAGAGTGAACCGGAAGCGGGTCTACCGGGTCATGCGCGAGCATGCTCTGTTGCTGCAGCGGCGGATCAAGCGGCCTGGGCAACCACGTCGGCATGAAGGCCGGGTAGCCGTAACGGCCAGCGACACGCGCTGGTGTTCGGATGGCTTTGAGTTCAATGCGGACAACGGCGAGAAACTGCGGGTCACGTTTGCACTGGACTGCTGTGATCGGGAAGCACTGAGCTGGGTCGCCAGTCGGCGTGGATACAGTGGTGACGACGTACGCGACGTGATGCTGGCGGCGGTCGAGCACCGTTTCGGCCAGGAACGACCGCCGTATGCCGTGCAATGGCTGAGTGACAACGGCAGTGCCTACACAGCAGAAGAGACCCGCCGCTTTGCCCGGGAGATCGGACTGGAGCCGGTGACGACCCCGGTATGCAGTCCGCAGAGCAACGGGATGGCGGAGAGCTTCGTCCGGACGATGAAGCGGGATTACATCGCCTTCATGCCAAAGCCGGACGGGAAAACCGCACTGGCGAACCTGGCGCAGGCCTTTGTCCATTACAACGAGCACCACCCGCACAGCGCGCTGGGCTACCGGTCCCCCCGGGAGTTCCGACGGCTGGCGATTCCTTCAACCTGAAGCGGGAACGGGTGTTCTGGGGTACGGGGGCGAAGTCCACATGGCTGTTTCTGGCACCGCCATGCTGGTTGCAGGCTGACAGCCACCCCTGCTACACGCAGCGAATTCTGGCTGGGCAAGTTCGCACAGAACGTCCAGCGGGATCAGGCAGCAAGGGAAGCATTGCTGCAACAGGGCTGGCGCGTGTTTATTTTGTGGGAGTGCGGTATCAGAAAGCAGTCACTGGACTGGCTGCCGGGCGCAGTTACCAGTGATACAGCATTGCTTGACTGGCCAACACTTCCTTTCCCTGGCACAAATCCGGATTCGCCCGAGAAATCTGACGGCCCTCATGCATGACCGCCTGTTCTCAGCCCTGGTGGACAGAAAAGCTCGGAGCAAAATGCACGAGCGAACCGATTCCTTGCAGTGAACGCCGCATCACCTCTATCTCTCTCTGCTGAATGCGCGGTCCGCTGCCCGAGCAACCTCCAGCCCAGAGTCCCTGCTTACCTTGTGTACCGCTTGTCCTGTCAAGGGGGAAGCGGACACCCAGTCCTCAATTCACCAACGGCACCCCCACCGCGCCCAGATCCACCCCCACCACCTTCGCCTGCCCGGCCAGGATCCGGACATACTGTTCCAGCGCCCGGGTCAGCGCCTGGCCCTGCAGGTCCATGGCCACGCGTTCGCGCGCGACGTCAAACGGCATCTGCTTGCCGGGAACGCGCTGGTCGATGCGCAGGATATGGAAGCCGAAGCGCGTGCGTACCAGTTGCGGCCACAGGCCGACGGACTGGTCGGAGAACAGGGCGGCGTCGAATTCCGGCACGGTTTCGCCGCGTTGCAGCTGGCCGAGGCTGCCACCAAGCTCGGAAGACGGACAGTTGGAGTTCTCGCGCGCCAGCTGGTCGAACCGCTCCGGCTGGTCGCGCACATTGCGCAGGATGGCTTCCGCCCGCGCCTGCAGTGCCGGCAAGTCCACGCCGGACGTCACCTGCAGCAGGATGTGCGAGGCAAATACCAGTTCGCCGGCACAGTAGCGCCGGGCATGGGCGGTGTAATAGCGTTCCAGTTCGCTGTCGCTGGCCTGCGGCACGCTGACTTCCTGTTCCAGCAGTTGTTCCAGTGCGGCAGCACGGGTGTCGTCGTCGGCGCCGTCTTCGAGCAGGCCGACAGCCAGCGCGCGCTGGCGCAGCAGTTCCTGCACGGCGGCATTGTTCAGTTCGGCCCGGGTGTCGGCTTCGATCCGGATATCGTTGATGGTCGCTTCAGGCATGGCAGGTTCGCGGGGTCGGGAGTAATGAAGGCACGTTATCCACCCCGGCGGCGCGGCACAATACGCCGAGCGGGCTAGGTCCCTACTCCGAAAACACGAAGAACGGCGCCGGCATCGGCATGCCTTCCGGATGGGAGAAGCGGTCGCCCGGTGCGCACTCGTTCCGGTTCAGCGCCGTCACCCGCAGCGCATCGAACCGGGCGCGGCCATTGACGGCCAGTCCCAGCGTGCCCCGCTGCCGCGTGTCGTGCGGCTCACCGCTCAGATAGCGCTTGCCGTCGATGCTGACGCTCAGGTTCCGGTTGCAGACGGTGATCTCGACCCGGTACGGGCGGTTCGTTTCCACCTGGAACGGCACTTTGGCCACGTTCTTGCCGCCATAGGCCTTGTCCGCAGTCGAGCGTCCGTTGCCGATGGCCAGCTTGTTCTCGATCCGGTACAGATAAACGCGGGTATAGCGTTGTGCGGTGCGGTCCAGCATCAGCTCGGCCAGCACGCCATCCTGCAGTGTCAGCGTGGTACCGAGCCGGTAGTTGGCCGGCAGCGGCACCCGGCCATTGATGCTGGCCCAGTCGCCCCGGCAGCCGCTGCTGCCCGTCTCGCAGCCCCCCTGCAGGCCCCCGTCCGCCAGCGGCTGCCACTGTCCGTTCTCGACCTGCCACAGTGACGGGAAGGTGTCGCTGCGGGTTTCGGAATAGCTGGCGCAGCCGGCCAGCAGACCAGCCAGGGCGATGGCGGGAGTCAGGGACAGGAGGGAAGTGCGCAACGGGATACCTTTTTCCGGACCGGGGTGGGCCCCCATACTAGCGCGTTGAAAAAATCCGAAAAATATCTGGCGGCACCGCGGTGCGAAATCGGCACGAGCGCAAAAAACAAGCCACTGATTCAAAACGGGTAACGTCAACGTCATTTTGATAATGACAAATTGTTGCTATTGGAATGATTTTCGCCAATCTGGCAAACTGGCCTTTTCTTTCCCTGGTGGAAGCCACTCCAGCAATGATTGCCGAACTGCACCATGCCGCCGGGCAGCTGCGCGAAAACCTCCGGCAGGCGACCACCGGGCTGGTAGAGCGCGAACAGCTGGCCGAACTGATCCTGCTGGCAGCGGTCGCCCAGGAGCATTTACTGGTTATCGGCCCGCCCGGCACCGCCAAGAGTGCCGTGGTACGCCGCGTCGCCCGTTCGCTGGGCGGCCGTTACTTTGAGTATCTGCTGGGCCGGTTTACCGAGCCGTCGGAGCTGTTCGGCGCGGTGGATCTCAGGAAACTGCGCGACGGCACGGTCGAGACCGACGTCAGCGACATGCTGCCGGAAGCGGACATCGCCTTTCTGGACGAGGTGTTCCTCGGATCGACGGCGATTCTGAACACGCTGCTCGGCCTGCTCAACGAACGCCAGTTCCGGCGCGGCCATACCCGCCTGCACTGCCCATTGCGCATCTGTGTCGCGGCAGCCAATGCGCTGCCCGAAGACGAGGCGCTGGCGGCCTTTGCTGACCGTTTCCTGGTCCACTCCTTCGTGTCGCCCGTGGCTGACCACCAGCTGGAAGCCCTGCTGGCCGGCGGCTGGCAGGTCGCGCAACAGCCGCCGGCCGCCGGAAACAGTCTCGCCCAGCTGGATCTGCTGAGCGCACAGGTGGCCCGGGTCGACATGCGCGAGGCGATGCCGGCGCTGGTCAATGCCATCCGTTCGCTGCGGGCCGCCGGCATTCCGCTGTCGGATCGCCGCCTCGTCAGGTCACAGCGGCTGATCGCTGCGGCCACCGTGCTGACCGGACGCCTGCAGGCGCAGGAGGCCGACATCTGGCCGCTGCTGTGCGTGATTCCGACCGAAGCGCTGCAGGCGCAGGCACGCGATGTGCTGCGCGAGCAGATCGCGTGCTCCGCTAACGCTACCCTGTTCAGCGCCTGTGAGGCCACCGTCCAGCAACCGTTGTCCCGTGCGGCGCGGCTCGAGTCGGCTGCGCAGGAATGCCTGGCCCGGTCCGCCACGGTGACGCCCGCCCGGCTGGAGGCACTGTTGCGCGAGATCGACGCCAATTTCAGTCGCGAACAACTGCCCGAAGCCCTGGCCGGGCTCAGAACGCAACTGGCCGCCCGGCTTGTCGTAACGGCATGACGCTGGTTCCCCCCCTGCCCTGGCACTGGCGCCCCGCCGTCACTGTCGCCGAACCCGCTGCCGCCGTGGCGGGACGGGACGCGGCGCCCGCGCTGCTGGCACGGCTGGCGTCCCTGCCTGCCAACGTCCGTGCCCGGTTGCAGATGTGTTCATCTTCTGACCTGCTGGTGCTGATCGGTGCGGCGGCCGACCTGCCATGGGTCGATGGTATTGCCTATGCGGCACCCAGCAGGCAGGCACCGGCACTGTGGCTGCCGACGCAGGACGAACCCGACGTCGCCCATGATCTGCTCGCCCGGGCGCTAGACCTGCGCTGCCATCGCCAGCCGCTGCTGCTGTGGCGAACGCCGGCGGTGTTCATGCCGCTGGACCGGCAGCATGCAGTTTCCCCCTGTCTGCTGGAACGGCTGGCCAGGCGCTGGCCGGGACACCCATGAGCGACTGGAGCCTTCCCGCCGCGCTTCGGCCCTGGCACCACTGGCTGCAATGGTTCAGGCCCGATGTGGCCGTCGCGCTCGGCGATCTGGTTCGCCAGCTGGACACCCTGCCCGGTCTCGCCGCGTCCCGCCTGCACGACACCTCCGTGACAGAGCCGGACGGGCTGGATGACCTGAGGCATCGCGGGCCCTATCCGCGGCTGCTCGCCAGCGAATGGCTGCTGGCCGAAGCCGCGCCGGACGAGTTCCTGCGCCGGGCGGTCATGGGTGAGCACCTGTTCCTGATGCCACGGCCGAGATCCCGGCAGGTCGACCGTCTGATCCTGGCGCTGTTCGACGCGGGTCCGCACCAGCTCGGCGCACCGCGGCTGGCGCATCTCGCCGCATGGATCCTGCTGGCGCGCCGTGCGGAACAGGCCGGCGCCACACTGCGCTGGGGCGTTCTGCAACAGCCGGGGGCGCTGCACGAAGCGCGGGAAGTCCGCAATCTGCACGATTTGCTCAAGCAGCGCGGCTGGACCCTGCCGACACAGGCCCATCTGCAGCAGTGGCAGCAGTCACTGGCCGATGCCGCGCTGAATCCGGCCGAATGCTGGCAGATCGGCAGCCCGTCCGCCGGGGCAATGCCGCAGGCCAGCCACCGCCTCGGCATCGCCCGGGCCCTGCAGGGCAGCGACCTCGACGTCCTGCTGGAAACGCGCACCCGCCGGAGCAGGCTGCAACTGCCGTTGCCGCCGGAGCCGCTGGCGCAGGACATACTGAAAGGCCGGTTTGCGCCAACTGCCGCCAGCAACGCCCATCAGAAAAACAGTGGTCGTCTCAGCATCAAACAGCCGCCCATTCTGTCGCCCGCAGGCCGTCATGTCGCCGTGCGCCTGCTCGACGCCCCCGGCGTCATGGTGTTTCCCATTCCTGGCGCCAACCATGCCCGGGGCAAGGCGCGCCGGCAACTGTGGCCTGACGGCGCCCAGCCGCTGGCCCTCCTGCTCGATGGCAGGACGGCGCTGGGGGTACTGAGGCAGTCGGGGCAGACCCTCGCCTGGCAAGCCGAGGGTATCAGGCTGCCGACGGATCTGGTGCCGGCACCGGCTGGCAGCGCGGCGCTGCAGCCGGCGGCCTGTCTCACCGCCGGCCGGCAGCGGCAGCTGCTGCTGTTGACGACGGACAATGCCCTGCTCTGCGCGAAGCCGGCCAGCGGCGGCAAGCCGCCTGTGCCGGAAACCCTGGCCAGCAATGTGCTGGCGATCACGCAGGTGGGCAAGCACCGGCTCGCCTGTGCCTGGCGTGAAGCCGACAGGCTGCACATCCGGCAGTACGATACCGATCCTGACGATGTCCAGGTCACGCTGGGACCGGTCGGCCAGGACGTTGCGGTCCTGCTGAACGGCATCGCCTCGCGACCGGAAGTGTTCGGCGGGGCCGCAGTCTGCGACCGCCGCCCGGGGGAAGCAGAAACGTGGCGGGTCTATCCGCTCCAGTGGCAGTCGGGCGGCCCGCTTCAGTCTCTGGAATGGACCTTGCCCCCCGGCTGGCGGGCGATCGGCATGTTCGACCGGACCATTGGCGATGACAGCGCCCTGCTGCTGATCGACGCCGGAAACGAACGGCTCGCGCGGTGGGACCAGGACGGTCTGACGACGCTGTACACCCTGCCCGCCGCTGCCGTGCGCCTCAGCTACTCACCGATCAGCGGACAGGTTGCGCTGCTGACCGGGCAGCAACAGTTGATCGTCTATTCGCTGGCAGAGCAGGCCCTCAAGCTGTTTATCCATGAAGGGAGCAGCGAAGATGCCAGCCATTGATCCCGGCCTGCTGCCGTGCCAGCCGGTATGGCATGGCAATCCGCCGCTGCACGGGTTGTGGTTCCCGGCCGACTGGTACGACGACGCGCAGCGCGCGGCGCGACTGGTCGCAGCCTGGCAGCCCGGAGCCACCGCCTGGCGCTTTGCCGCCGGCGACGCGCTGCGCTTTGCCCTCCCGCTCCCCGCCGACGCCGCCCAATTGGGCTGGCCGCTGGTGCGGGTCGGGCAGACACTGAGTTCGGCCGGCATCCGCCCCGGCGAAGCGGCCCGGCTGCCCGAGGCCGATCTGTGGATCGTCGATGGCGGCCGCGTGCTGGCCCTGCATTTTGCCGGGGCCGAACCACTGGAACCGGCCGGCTGGCTGTCGGTCGACGACCATGTCCTGCTCGACACGGATGATTTCCGCGACGAACCCGGCGAAGCCGTGCTCGCCACCCCGGCCATTCCCGGTGATGTGCGCGAGGTACTCGGCGAGGCGGTCGCCCCGGCGGACGCGGCTCAGCAGCGTTTTGTCCAGGCCATCGGGCAACCGCCGCAAAGCCGGCCTGATACCCGGAACGGCACGACCGGGTCGGCAGTATGGAAATGGCAAGTCGCGCTCGCCATCATGTTGATGGGGTGGCTGCTGATCACCGACAGGCTGCCGCCGCTGTCCAGCCCCGGGTGGCTGATACCCATCACGGTCTGGGCCGTGCATCACTGGATCGCGCGCCGGCTGGCCGGCGGGGCCCGGCCGCTGGCCGCCCGGCTGGTGGACAGCCTGCCCGCCCGCCGGCTCCGCGCCCGCTTGCCGCAGCGCTGGCAGGACTGGGTGGCCCGCATGGTCATGACCACGCCGCTGGCCCGGGCATTCGGCCACCGTCAGGCCGCCTACCTGCGGCGGATGCTGGAAATGTTTGAAAACGGCCGGCTCGACGAGGCACTTCGCCATGCGATCCCGCTCGGCGGTGGCGACGGGTCGGACTCACCGTCACTCAGTACGCCGCATGCGCGAAAGGATCTGCGTCTCGGCGCACCGGGCACATCGGGCCGCGCCAGCCTGAATCTGGACCCGCCTCTGCGTCAGTACCTCATGGACCTGTACCGGAGGAGCTTCGGAAAACTGGACCGCGAAGGCCGTATCGACGAGGCGGTCTTCGTGCTCGCCGAGCTGCTGCAGTCCCATGCCGAAGCCCTCGACTATCTGGAAAAACAGCAGCGCTTCACCCAGGCCGCCGCGCTGGCACTGTACTGGGACATGGCGGCCGACACCATCGTCCGTCTGCACTGCCTCGCCGGCGACTGGAAACATGCGGTTGCCGTGGCGCGGCGCGACAACGCCTTCTCCACCGCCATCCTGCAGCTGGAAGACAAATGGCCCGATGCCGCCCGACGCCTGCGCGAGGAATGGGCCACGACCCTGGCGGCCCAGGGCGCATGGCTGGAGGCGGTCGATGCCGCCTGGCCGCTTCCCGATTTCCGGCCGCAGGCGGCACAGTGGCTGCAGAACGTCGAGCAGGCCGGGGGCCAGTTGCAGGCCAGGGCGCTGCTGAGGCGAGCAATCCTGTTGCCGGACACGATGGTGCATTACCACGACTTCCTGCTGGGCCTGCGCGATGATCCGGCACAGTACCCGGCCCGCGCGGCCATCGCCGACAGCGCCCTGACGCTCGGCGCGCGCGGTCCCGGCGTCGCAGCCATCCTGCGTCCCCTCCTGCCCGGGCTGCTGGCCGACCGCATGGCAGGACATGGCAAGCTGGACCGTCGTACCCTGAGCAAGCTGGTGACGCTGGCGGCGGACCCGGTATTCGCGGCCGACCTGCCAGATCTGCGTTTCCCGCCTCCGGCCGTGCTGCCCCTCAATCAGCAACAGACACCGCTGGACTGGCAGGCGCCGGCCGCCGGCGCGCGTGCGCTGCAGGATGCCGTGCCGCTGAACGATGACACGTTCCTGCTGGCCCTCGGCGAAGCTGGCGCCATGCTGGTCGACAGGCACGGCACCCCGCTCCACCGCTTCCCGCAACCGGCGGAACGGCTGGTGCCGGCGCACAACGGCCAGGTCGTGCTGGCGCTGGCGCAGCGCGGTACCAGGTGGCGGGTCAGCCGGCTCGACCTGCTCAACCGGACAGCCACCGATCTCGGCAGCGGCGAGTTCGACCATATGGCGGAGCAGTTCGACGGCATCGGCTGGACCGTGGTCAGCGGTTCGCGGCTGCAGGTGCTCGATGTCACCACCTCGCTGCAGTCGGTACTGTGGCAGGTGGCGGACCTGCCGGGCATGGTCACGGCCTTCTGCGCCGGGACAAGTGTGGAGCAACTGCTGATCCAGACCGGGCCGGACGAAGTACAGTTGTGGTGCTACCACCTGCCGGAACGCCGGCTCAGCTCACGCTGGCCGCAGGAAAAGCACACTGGCGACGGCCTGTTGCTGGAACGTGACGAAGGCTGCGTGGTATTTCACACTGAGCAGGACCGGGACGGGCAGATCATTCTGCATCGTGGCGGTCGCGGGGACGACGGCGCCGCCGTCACGCTGCCCGGCCCGGCCGGCCACGGCAGCGGCCTGATGCTGAAAACCGGCGCCGGCTGGTATCTGGCCTGCCGCACCAGCCCGAATGGTGCAGTCGACCTGTTCCATGTCGGCATGCGCGACTGGGCCCTGAAAGCAGCACTGCACTGGCCGGCAGGCAGCGGCCTGCAGGTCCGGGTCGCGGATGACTGGTGGCAGGTCATCGATCAGCACGGCCGCCTGTTCCACGTCGATGTCAGCCTCGGGCGTACCTTGTCGCTGTCCGTGTTCTGACCGGATGCTGCGGGCGGGCTTACTGCTCCGCCCACGCCGCGCCCAGCACCTGCCACGCCGGGCAGCCCGGCAGATTGCTGGCCCGGTAGATCCTGCCGTCAGCCAGCCATCCGGCCACGGTCGCCCCCCGGCGCGACAGGTAGCGGGCGCTGGCCGGTTGCTGGCCGGCCGGTACGGCATACACGGCGGACAGCGGCTGGCTGCCATGATTGGCCCAGACCACGGCCCGGGTGGCGTCGGATGCCGCCGCCCCGTCAGGCAGGGTGGCGCCGACGCCGATGCGGCCATCCTCACTCAGCGCATACAGGCGGACACGGCTGCCGTCGTCCAGCCCGTTCACCCACTCGGTCAGCTCCGGCGAGACCACCACACTGCGCGGCGCACCGGTGCTGTCCTTCAGGCTGACGGTATAGCGGCTGCCGTCGCGCGACAGGGCCTCCATGCCGATTTTGACCTCCGGGTCCGGCACGGCCGCCCGCAGCGGCTCGAGCCAGTCGTTGCGACGCATGTCACGACCGGCCGGCGCGACAAAGCTGAAGTAGCTGCCATCGCCGTCACTGCGGCCCTGGCCGGCCACCAGGCCGCCATCGGCCGACAGCGCTTCGGCGCGGGCGTAGCGCGCACGCGGCCCCAGCAGGGTCAGCGTGCCGTTGCGCAGCACGAAAGCCTGCTGCCAGCCGCCACTGTCCGCCGCCTGCCCGGCCACCACGCGACCGTCGGCCGATACCGCGCTGGCGGCGGCGTACCCCGGTGGCGACGACAGCAGGCGGAACGAGTAGCCGCGCCCGGTACGCCGGGCGACAAAGGCCCGCGGATACTGGTCATTCGGTGCCAGACTGCCGGCAACTACACTGCCATCGTCGGACACCGCCACCGCCTCGCCCATGCAGGTGCCGGCCGGCAGTTCCAGCGCAACGCGCACGCCATCCACCCAGATGGCAGGCCCGACGCAGGCGGCAGTCTGCCGGTAGCCGCCGACCGCCACCCGGCCATCGGCCGACAGGGCCAGCACATGGCCATACTGGCGATCCAGCCAGCGCCAGCCGTCGCCATCGGACCAGGTGAATGCACGGCGACCGTCCGTCACCCGCGCGTAACCGGCCAGCGTGCTGCCGTCGGCCGACATCGCGGTCAGTACCAGTGGCAGCGGCGGCACGGCGGCACGCTCCGGTCTGGCCGGCGCGCAAAACTCGGCCGGCGCCTGCGGCGCGGAGGACATGCTGGCACAGCCGGCCAGCAACCACAGTGGCCAGGAACGGGCCAGAAAGAGACGCAGGGTCATGGCTGGACTTCCGGAGCAAGATCAAAAACACAATAGCCCCCCGCCTGACCGGCCAGCGTCAGACGGTAGCCATCGGCGGACAGGAACAGCCGTCCGGCTGCCGGATCGCCGGCACAGCGCAGGCGGCGGCTGTCGTCCTGGGCCAGGTCCCGCCACCAGGCGCGCAGGGCCCGCTCTCCGGGACGATCACTGGCCCGGAACAGGGCGGCGACCTGGCGACCGTCGCTGGAGAAAGTCACGCTGTCGGCCTGCAGTCCGGCTGGCAGTGGCAGTTTCTGCATCGGCGTCAGCAGCACACTGTGCTGACGGCCCTGCAGCAGCAGGGCGCGGCCATTGGCTGCCATCGTGCCGCCCGACACCCGGTCCACCTGGCCGGCGGCCAGCGCATCAGCCTCGAATGTCTGACTTTCATGCCCGAGCCGCACCGTCAGCCGGCCCGGTTCGCGGGTGCGCCACAACACCGCTCCCTGCAGGCGGGCATACGCCAGCGCCCGGCCTTCCGACGCCAGCTGCGTCGGCGACTCGCCGATCCGCCAGAAACTGACCCCCGGGTCGCCGGGCAGCAGCGCGGCATCGGGGTCAAGCACGGCCGACAGCGCTTTGCGGCGCAGACTGTCGCGATCCTCCCGATCACTGCTGGCCAGCAGCCCGGTGCCATCGGCGGATACCGCCAGCGGCAACAGCAGGGGGCCGGGCAGCAGACGCACACCGCGCCGCTCCCGCCACAGAAAGCCCCTCGCGACGGACTGCCGGTCAAGCAGCCAGCCGACGACGGTCCGGCCATCGGCGCTGATATCGGTCACCGACGAGTAACGCGCCATGGCGGTCGGCAGCATGCGTTCGGGCGCTTGCCCGCGGCGGATCAGCCACGCGTCCAGCGCGCCTTCCCGGCCGGCACCAACGGCCAGCGTGCCACCATCGGCCGACAGGCGGGCACTGCCGGCAAGCAGGTAGTCAAAACCGTCCAGCGGGGTGACGCGCCGCTCCTGTTCCCAGGCCAGCGCCGGCACCCGGACCAGCGGTTCCCGCCCCGCCCGGTGATACGGCGCCAGGGCCCGCGTCAGCGCCGGCACACTCACCGCAGCCCGGTCTCCGGCACGATGGACCAGCCTGACGCGACCATCGGCCGACTGTGCGAGCAGCACCTGCCCGTCGACGACAAGCTGTGGTGCGGCGGCGGCGGCGGCCAGCATGGCCGGCGCCAGCAGCACCAGGGCCATGCCCGTCAGCCAGCGCCTCACGGCGCGATGCGGCGCAGGCAGATGACGCTGCGTTTGGTACCGGACTGACCGGTGGCCAGCACCTTGCCGTCGCCGGACAGCACCAGCGTTCCGCTGCCCATGCTGTCGCCCGGGCAGTGGTAGGCCGTGTCGCGGCCGGTCGCTTCGGACCAGACCATGGCCGGGTAGCGCTGCGGCCTCGTTTCAGTGGCGCCGATGCCGGCCAGGGTACGCCCGTCCGCGCTGACACTGACCGGCGAGATGGCCGCCTGGACCTTGCCCAGCGGCACCCGTTTGCCGTCGCGGAAGAAGTAGGTACCGGACGACATGGCTTCATAGTCATCACCGCGCAGCCAGACCCGGCTGCCGTCGTCGGAGACCGACAACAGCCTCAGATAGCTGTTCCGCACATTCAGTTTCCCGCCCAGGTCCGTCCTGCCGCCGGCGTCGATCTGCCACAGCCGGGGCGGCCAGCTACCGGTCTGGTACGCGAACAGCGTATCGCCCCGGGCCGACATCCCGGCCGGCACACCGCCGGCCTCGATCACGTCCAGCCCCTTGCCCGGCTGCCAGCTGACCGCATCGGTCTGCAGGAAGGTGAAACGGTCGGCATCGGTCATCCCGCTTGCCGCCCGGATGCGGCGGGCAAAGTCGTCGAAGTCCGGCTTTTCGCCACCGGGCTGCCGCTCCAGCATCGGCGGGTCGGCCTGTTCGACGAAGCCGGTCTGCTCATCCCACAGGAATCCCTGCCAGCGCGACGTCCCCTTGATTTCGACATGACCGGCCAGACGCTGGCCATCGGCGCTGACACCGACGATGTCCCAGTCCCCGGCGCCCTCGGTATTGTCGAACGGCATCTGCTGCTCGAACAGTTCCCGGGCACCGCGCTGCAGCAGTTGCCGGAAGTTGCCCCGGAAACGGGTGCCGAACACGCGCTGGCCGTCGGCACTGAGGGCAAACGGCAGGTTCATGTCGTCCGGCAGCAGCGAAAATCCACCGTCCTCGGTCCACAGAAAGGTGCGCGGCACCGACTGCCGATCCGGCAGCAGCCAGCCCAGCACGGTGCGACCATCGCGGCTGATATCGGCCACGCCGGAGCGCCATGCCCGGCCTTCCGGCACCAGCCGCTGCAGGGTGCCCCCCGCCTGCCAGCGCCAGGCATCCAGGCTGCCATTGGCACCGGCGCCAAAGGCGACAAATTTGCCATCCGCCGACATCCGTGTCGTCGTCGCCGTGAAATACGCACCGTCCGGCAGCGGCACCGGTGTTTCGCCTGCTGCGCCATCCAGCGCCAGCCCCTGTGCCGGTTGCAGATTCCAGAGATCGGTTTCCGACAGGCGCAGCCGCAGTTCGTTGAGCACGACGCCATCGGCCTCTTCCAGCCCGGCGCCGCTCTTGCGGACCAGCAGGACACTGCCATCGGCGGACACTCGCTCCAGCAGCCGGTTTTCGATCAGTTGCACGGCACCGACCGTTTTTTTGACTTCTGCGGCATGGGCGGCGGGCAGGGCCGCAAACAGTGCGGCAGCGAGGAGTGTCTGTCTCAGCATGCGAGGTCCGGATTTGGCTTGGAAAAACAAATGGTAACCGTGGATAAAATGAATGAGCAAGCCAAAGGGATAATGCTATGCGCAAAGCTTTTATATACGAATATTTAATTCAAAACACATAAAAAACCCCCACAGGAATCCATTTATGCCTGCGGGGGCAGTCCTGGCAGAAACCGGACGGATCACTGACGCTGGTAGACCAGCCCGCCGCCGCCCTCTTCCATGACCAGTTTGTCACCCTTGACCGTCAGCGTCAGGCGCTGGAACGGCTGCTCGCGCACATAGTCGATATCGTCCACGGCAAAGGCGCTCAGGCGCTGCCCGGCACGATCCGGGGCAAGGTCGAACCACTGCAGCGGCGCCTTGCTGCCCTCGCGGCGCAGGCCGGCGCGGGCCCAGGTTTCACTGGCCGGCATTTCCACCATGGCATCGCCGGCGCGGTCGCTGACGGCGGTCGCCGTCTTGCCGGATGCACTCTCGAACGTCACTTCCACCCCGCGCATCGGCCCGACGCCCGGCATGCCGACGATGGCGACCCAGTAGCCGTCCTCTGCCGGTTTGCGTACCCGCATTTCCTCATCGCGGAACGGCCGGAACACCGGGTCCTTGTCGGTGCTGGCGGTCTGCAGAACCACCTTGCCCGCATTCACCCGCCAGCTGCCTTTTGCGTACTGGTCCATCGCGCCATAGCTGATGGCCCACTCGAAACGGCCATCGGCCTTCAGCAGCAGTTCCGATCCCATCTCGCGCACACCCTGCAGGTAGTAGTGCCCTGCCAGCGCCTTGTCCGCCTTGCCCGCCTTGCCCGGCCCGGCGGCCTGGGCCTGCAACAGCCAGCCGCTACAGAGCAGTGCAGCCATCAGTGCCATTTTTTTCATGATGCCATTTTCCTGATCCGGTCAATTTCCCCGCATGGTACGTCCTCCCCGAACGGCAGAGCCAGATCTGCAGCCGGAATGTCACGGTGACCGCCCGTGCCCACCCCGAGGCATGGGGCGATGGCACCGGGCGGTCCCGTCTCCGGCATCAGGCGCTGGTGCTGATCTTGATCAGCAGGCTGCCGCGGTTGTCCTTCAGGCCCATGCCATAGCGGCCATCGAGGTCATCGTTGATGCACAGTTCAAGCAGGCCGGCAGCGCCCTGCGGAGCACTGGCCGCGTTGCCGACCAGGAATACCCGGCCGCCGATGCGACCGACCAGCGCACCCTCGGGCGCACCGGGCAGTGTGTAGCCGGGCTTGGCGATCAGTCGCGGATCGCCGGTGCCGGTGCAATTGCCGGTTCCCGGGCTGGCATACCAGTTGCCGCTGACATAGTTGATCGAGGTCGTCTGCGTTCCGGTGACCTGCACGCCGGTGCTCTGCCATGGCTGGGTCGCCAGCACGGTCACCTGCACCGGATAGAGGATATTCGCGGCCAGCAGGGTCTCGTCGGGCGAGAAGCCGGCGCCGGTCAGGGCGTGGCTCAGTTCCGGACGGCCGGTCTGCGGATAGACATTCGGATTCAGCAGGATGCCGCCGAGATCCAGCGCGCTCAGCCCGGAGTAATTGACCTTCAGCGCCACGGCGATGTCATCGACCGGATAGCCGAGGTTGTGCAGGATGATGGCGGCGGCCAGGGCGGTCAGTTCCTCGCCATAGACCTCGCGCAGGGCCAGGGTCAGTACCTCCGCGCCAATCGTGCGCGGATTGATCACTCCGGCAGCATGGCCGGCGCAGGCCAGTTCGAGGTTGAGCACGGCCTGCTGTGGTGTGGCGCCCTGCTGCTTCTGGGTCTGCAGGGCGGCGATCAGCGACGGGTCAAGGGGATTTGCCATGATGATTCCTTGGTGGGAGGGAAAAGAGTCGGGGACGGGTCAGGCCTTGCCATAGGCACTCACCAGTGCGGCGAGCAGTGCCGGTGCGGACAGCGACGGAAAGGCGGCTTTCAGCCCCTGCCCGGTTGCATCCGGCGGATAACCGGCCTGCTGCATGGCGATGGCCATGGCCGTGCTGCCGGTGTCCGGGAACGCCGCGATCAGCCGCCGTCCGCAGGCTGCGCCATCCAGGTGCCCGCTGAATGCCTCGGCAGCCAGCTGATTCAGCGTCGGCACCGGTGGTGCGCCATAGGCGGCGATCAGCGCTGCAGTCAGCGCCGTGGCGGAAATGCCCGGCCAGGCAGCCTTCAGCCCGGCGGCGGTGTCGGCCGACACATAGCCGGCCTGCTGCATGGCGATGGCCATGGCCGTGCTGTCGGTATCCGGCCTGGCCGCGATCAGCCGTCGCCCGCAGGCCGCGCCATCCAGGTGTTCACTGAAGGACTGGGCGGCCAGTTGCGCCAGCGTTGCCTGTACCGTCACCAGTACGGCTGCACTCCAGATCCCCGGCACTTGCCGGCTGGCGGCACTGTCCGGCAGGCAGGCAACGAACAGCGTATAGGTGCCGAAGCTGACCGGTGGCGGCAGCTGCAACTCGGCCTGCGATGTGCCGCTGGCGTCGACCTGCTGGCAAACCGGTTTGCCGACAGGGTCGAGCAGGGTCAGCAGATAGCGCTGCACGCCGGCCACGCCCGTCCAGCGCGCGGTGACCGTCGTCCCGCTGCTGCTGGCCCGGACTTGCCCGGGGGTGCCGAGCCGGGTCCAGACCTGGACCGGGCTGTCATCACCGGGGATGGCGGCAGAACCGGCACTGGCGCCCAGCGAGAACGCATAGTCGCCGGCCGGCTGATCGGCATCGAAGCGCCACGGCAGGGCCAGCGCCGGTGCCTTGACCGGTTCCGGCGGCAGGCGCTCGCCGTTGCGGGACAAGTGGAGCAGATAGTCGGTGGCACCGGCCACGTCATCCCACTGCAGCAGCAGTGTGACGTTCGGTCCGATCGTGCCACCGGTCGGCGTGACCAGACCGGCGCGCAGCAACGGGGTCTGCAGCTTCGGCATCGACACCAGGCTGGCATCGCTGGTGAAGTCACCGAGGCAGGCCATGACTGCCATGCTGTAGTTGCCGGCCACCGCCTCTGCCCCGACCGGGAACGAGGCCGAAGTCTGCATGAAGCTCAGCGACACATCGCCCAGCACCTTGCCGGCCGGGTCCCGCCACTGCACCCGGTAGCCACTGGCATTCGGCGCACTGCTCCAGCTCGCCTGCACGACGCCATTGAGGTAACTGGCGCTCAGTCCTGCCGGCGGCTTCGGGTTCTGGCCCGGTGTCGGCGGCGGCTGCGGGTCCTTGTTGTGAACCAGATAGCCGTCGGCGTAATAACTGTGATTGCCGTCGAGCACAAAGTTGTACAGCTGCAGCCGGGCGTCGGCCCGGGTCGCCGTCAGCGTCCGCAGTTCGGTGACGCTGCCGTCCTGCCGGCACAGCAGATCGCCTGCCTGCAGCAGCCCCACGGCCAGACCCGGGATTTCTCGCCGGGTAGCCAGCGGATCGAGCGCGCACCAGCCGGCACGGGTCATGAACGGATGCTCGGCGGTGACGAAGTGGCGTCCCCGGTTCAGCGCATACAGATGGCGCGAGCCAAGCCGTGGCGAGTCGAGACCCAGCACCCGGTTGTGCGCACCGTCGGCGCCAAGCAGCACATCGCCCGGGCAGACCGATTCGATCGGGCACTGGACACCATCGGCCAGCGTCACCAGGGTGCCGGCGATAAAGCACGACTTGCTGGTGCTGTGGGATACCGCACCGCCAACGGCAGCGATCGACAGCGCCGAGATCACGCCTCCCGCCGCTGCCAGCGCGGTGGCGCCGGCCTCGGTGGCCGCGCTGACTGCCCCGTCGGCCAGGCCCTTGCACACCAGACTCAGTGCATATTGCGCAGCCTGCTTGCCGGCCATCAGCGCCAGAAAGGTAGCCACCGCCTCGCTGTTGTTCATCAGCCCGGTAACGAATGACTCGGCGGCGCCGGCCAGCGCATCGGTGATGGCCGCCGGCAGCGCCTGCATCGACAGCGAGTCCGGCAGCGGAAAGGCCACGGCTTCGGGAAATTCAAGGTGGGCAAATTCGACCCCGGCGGCGGTCAGCCGATACGTGCCGTTCAGCACCAGATACAGCCCGTCGCTGCGGGTCGAGAATGACGGCGAGATCCTGAAGGTCGACGCCAGCAGTTCCTTGTTGACGAAATCGGCCAGCGCCCCGCAGGCGGAACGGTTGCGGTTGGCGATTTGCTTCATCTCTTCGATAAAGTCGATCGCCTCGCTGACAAAGTCGAATGCCGGCCAGTTGTCGACCTTGAAGCCATCCTTCCTGCTGTAGGAAAAGCCCAGTGTCGGCGGTGTGGTGAACATCGGCGGAAAGGTCTGCGCAGACGACAGCGTGCCATCGATCTTCAGCTCGCTGCCCTGGCTCTTGCGCCCCCTGACCTTGACGTCGATGCCGAAATCTTCCTGGAAGAACAGCAGGCTGCAGCCAAAACCCATTTCGCTGCCGTCGACGGTATCGAACGAGAACACCGGCCCGCCGCCTTGCTTGCCACCGGTTATCTGCAGGATGTAGATCCGGATCGGATCGGCCAGCTGTATCGTCGCACTGACGCCCTTGCTGGCGATCCGCACGTCGCCGATGATCCGCAGCGTGGACAGCAGGGTGATGTCGAACACCGAATGGATATGGAAGCCGGGCAGATAGGTGATCTTCTGCGTCGGCACGGCCACCGGCAGCTGCCCCGCGACCGGGCAGTTGAAGCCGCTGACGTCGAGCGGCATCGGACCGCTGTTCTCGTCCTGGTAATACAGACAACTGCCATCAAGAAAGGTGATGTCGATCAGATCGTCCGGCCAGTGAAAGTGCGGGATCGAGGCATGAAACAGGTCGCGAATGGACAGGTCCTGGTCGACCGAGACGGCCGCCAGCAACGGCGTGGTGTCCTGCAGATAGATCTGCCCGCTCAGCTTCAGGTTGGCATAGTCGATGCTGCCCTGGACCCGGTACAACCCGGTCGCCTTCACCGGCGGCCTGGCCTTGCTGTCGGAGAAGGTATAGAACACGCCGAAAATCAGCTTGCGGAATGTGACCCCGAGCATGGCGCCATAGAACGGCTTGTCGATCTCGTGGCCGGGATCGCTCGCGCTCAGGCAGGCCTTCAGTGTCCTGGCGTTGGAAACCACCATGCCGTCGAAGCCATAGGCCTGCCCAAACAGCGCCAGTTCCAGCTTGCCGCTGATGGCATATTCGGCGTCGGTGGCGAAACGGTACTGCAGTTTCAGCTGCCGGAACGCAAACAGGCCCAGCAGCCGGATATCGGGCAGGATCGCGGTATAGATCGTCTGCCGCAGCGCCTCGCCGGCGCTCAGGGTATGGCTCAGGGTGCCGGACAGCGAAATGTCGGCCTGCGGCGTGTCGCCTTCCCGGTAGCCGACCTCGATCAGGCTGTTGAACAGGTCATTGCCCTTGAGCCGGATCGTCAGCCAGAAGCTGCTGGTATCGACCACCGGGCCGGACACGGCAGCCACGCTGGCCGGCAGCATGCTCTGCGGAAAGACGTCCAGCAGGGTCTTGTCACCCGGCGTTGTGCCACGGTGAGAAAAGGTGAAGAAGCCGGCATCCTGCACATACAGCGCGTTCTCCGGCAAGCCGGTGCCGAACGCCTGATTCAGCAGTTTGAAGACGTCCAGATTGTCGCCATCGACCCGGTCCCGGGTGGCCGGCATGTCGATGTAAATCAGGTAATACTCACCCGCCAGGTCCAGCCGGCACTGCATCGTGCTGTTCAGCTTGCCATCGAACAGGGTGCACCCGTCGAATCTGGCCGCGATCTGGAATTTCATCTGCGAAATGGCATCGGATAGGGAGGGCAGTCACGGTAAATGGCAGGCAGCCGGCTCGAATTCCATCCCGGCGGCCCCCGTCGCAGCGGAGGCCACCACCGGCGCTCGTCCGGCAAGACGCCCGGGCGGCCCGGTCCGGGCGCCGGACCGGCAGCGGACGCTCAGGGTGTGGTCTTGAAAGTCTGGCTCTTCGGATCGTATGTGCCTTCCGACACCACCACGTTCAGTTGCTGCACCACATCGCCGGCCACCTCGGTCAGCAGCGACTTCGGCGGCGCCACCGCCACATAGATTTCCGCCGAACTGCCGACGGCCACCGCCAGCAGGTTGTCCAGCACCGTGCCATCCGGTTTCAGCGAATCGACATTGAACAGGAAGGGTGCGGTGGCAGTCGGCGTGCTGGACGGCAGTTTCAGGTCCACCGCATAGCTGTCCGTCCCGAGTTGGAATTTCACGTTCACATTCGCCTGAATACTCATCACTGCTCTCCGGGGGCAAGGGTTGACCGGTCGCAGGATAACAACCTGTGCACGGCATGAAACACGATGAAAAGATCAATTGTCATATATTCATAGCAGCCACTATTCACTTAGCAATCTTTTGTTTGCTTTTTTTATTCCACCGGCAACGGGAGAACCGCCAGCCCCCCGCCACCCTGCTACGATACGGGCCGTTCCCATCCCCGCCCCTTGCCATGACCACCGCACGCCAGCAGGCCGAAACGCTGTTCCACACCGGCAACCAGCAGATGGAGGCAGGCGACGATGCCGGGGCCGAGCGCAGCTTTCTGCTGGCGCTGGCGCAGGACCCCGGGCTGGCCGAGGCGCATGCGAACCTGGCCTACCTGCACGAGCGGGCCGGCGATACGGCAGCGGCCGAAGCCCGTTACCGGCGCGCCCTCGCCCTCAGCCCCGACTGCCTGCAGATCGCGCTGAACCTGGGCAGCCTGCTGCTGGACGGCAAGCGCTTTGCCGAGGCGGAAGCCATCGGCCGGCAGGCGCTGCAGATCGCACCGGGCGAACCGGCGGCATGGTCGAATCTGGGCGTGCTGCTGGCCTGCATGAAGCGGGAAGACGAGGCCGAGCAGTGCTATCGCATCGCACTGGCGCTGGATGACGGCTATGACAAGGCGCGCTTCAACCTCAGCTACATTCTGCTGCGCCAGGGCCGTTTCGACGAGGGCTGGCGCTGCCTGGAGGCACGCAACTGGTACGAGTACCTGAACCGGCATTTCACCTTCCCGCGCTGGCGCGGCGAAGCACTGACCGGCAAGTCACTGGTCATCACCATCGAGGCCGGCCACGGCGACATGATCCAGCTCTGCCGCTACGCAGCGGTGCTGAAATCCCGGGGCGCCAGCCGCATCGCCATCATCTGCCACCCCGGCCTGACCACCCTGTTCCGCAGCCTGCAGGACGTCGACGCGGTGTTTTCCATCACCGGTGAGCTGCCGAGCAACGGCTGGGACTACTGGTCGCCGCCGCTCAGCCTGCCACGGCATTGCCGGACCGACCTGGACAGCATCCCGGCCCGCATTCCATATCTGGTTGCCGATCCGGCCCGCATCGAAGTCTGGTCACGGCGGCTGTCGACCACCGCACGCCGCGTCGGTCTGGTGTGGAAAGGCAGCCCGGGCTTCGAGAACGACGCCGACCGCTCGCTGCCGTCCGTCGCCCTGCTGGCGCCGCTGGCCTCTGTGCCCGGCATCCAGTTTGTCAGCCTGCAGAAAGGCCGTGGCGAAGACGAGATCGCCGGCGCCCCGCTGCCGCTGCTGCCGCTTGGCGGCGAGCTGCAGGACTTTGCCGAAACCGCAGCCGTGGTGTCGGCGCTGGACCTGGTGATCAGCGTCGACACCGCCGTCGCCCACCTGGCCGGCGCGCTGGGCAAACCGTGCTGGCTGCTGTTGCCGGACTACCGCACCGACTGGCGCTGGCTGACCGAACGCACGGACACGCCGTGGTACCCGACCCTGCGCCTGTTCCGCCAGCCGCCAGGGGGCGGCTGGGAACCGGTGATGGCAAGGGTCGGGCAGGCGCTGCGGGAGTGGGTGGCGGGTTGAGCGTTGAATGGAAAAAGAGCGCCGAAGCGCTCTTTTCAGACTGTCCACAAACCCCGTCCGCGAAGAACGGACGAGCGAAGCGAGGTTTCCCCGCGGCGGCGGGGACGGAAGGGGCAGGACTCAATCAGGCAGACTGCCGTGTTCACGACCGATCCTGTCAGTCGGGCGTGCACCGACGCCACGGTTAACGTCGGTGCCCACCTTTATCAGCAGTCCGGGAGCGCCGAAGCGCTCTTTCCTGTTCTGCAAGTCCATCCGGCTGGCGGATCACCACTTGTCCTTGTCGCCGGCAAACACGTTTTCGGCCTTGTGCGGCTTCTTCGCGACGGCTTTCTTCTCCGTGCCGTTACCGGTCCCGGCGGCAGCGGCTGCCTTCGGTTCCGGTGCCAGGTCACGCAGTTGCAGCCCGCCGGGCGGGATCTGTTCCAGCGGCATGCGCACGTTTTCCAGATGGCCCTGCGACATGGTCGGTGTGACCTTGTCGATCACCACTTCGCAGCAGTCATACTCGGTCCGGCCCAGCGATTGCCCGGTCTGCGGGTCCTTGATCTCCTGACCCAGCGAGACCAGCGCATAGCGGGCGCCTTCGCGCACCGACTGGCCGCCCTGGCTGAGGATTACCCGGTTGCCTTCGCGCGAAGCGACGGTAATCGGGAAGGTCCGCACCAGGATCGCGCTGACCACCCGTTCGACCATCTGGCTTTCCATGCTCTGGCGAACCGGATCGGCGCCGCTGGCGTTCAGCCGGCCGACATCGCCCTTCAGCATGCTGGACAGCTGCACCTGACGGCTGGCGACGTTGATCACCCGCTGCGACAGGGCCCAGTTGCCCGAGTCCTTGCCATAGGAGAACGCGTTCAGCTGACCGGTCCAGACCAGATCGGCGCTGATGGCCTGGCTCATCTTCGAGCGCTCCGCCGACGGCGTCTGCCCGGAACCGATCATTTCCAGTTCCTGCTGCACGTCGTCGGTCAGATCGCGTTCGAGCACGGTAAAGCGACCGGTATTGGTCAGCGCGTTGAGGATCTGCTGACGGACTTCACTCGCGACCCTGGCCGACGGCACCGGCTGGCCGGCTACCTGGAACGACGCGCTGTCGACATGCACCGGGCCGACCACGATGCGCAGGCGGTTGCTGCTGGCCGGCGCGGTGAACCTGGCGATGGTCGCCTCGATCTGCGCGCTGTAGCTCTTGCCCATCAGGCCGGGCTCTTCGAGCTTGACCAGCCTGAAGCCGGTCACCACGCCGCCGGACTGCTGGCTGACGTACTCGGCGAACGCGTGCGCGCTGAGCTGCTCGGCATCCTTGCCGCTGGCCACGCTGAGCACGGCCTTGACCTGCTCCGAGCTCATGTCCATCGACACGCCGTTGACCTGGCGGATCGCCAGTTTCAGCGCTTCCTCGACCGCTTCGGCCGGGCTTGCGCCCAGGCCGGTGGCGGTGGTGGTCACACTGCCCACCTTGCCGGCATCCGGCATCGGCTGCGCCGCGCTGCCCTGGGCAGACGGGGAGGCGGTCGCCTTGTCGGCGGCCTCCTCTTTCGGCGAGCAGGCCAGCAGACCCAGCATCAGGCTGCTGGCACCGATCACGCGTAGCAATTTCATTCAGCCTCCCCTGTCATTCGCAGTGATTACAGTGCCTTGGTGGCATCCTTGGGCACCGGGATGTCATTGCTCTTGGCGAAGCTGATAGCCTGGTTCAGGGTGTTGTACAGATTCTTGCTGTTGCCCGGGAAGCTGGTGATGATGTACGAACCCGAGCTGAGCTTCGGCAGGTCCATCGGCGATGCGCTGCTCAGTGCCGACTTGAAGCCGTCGAACTGCTTGGCCATGCCGGCATACTTCAGCAGGCCCAGACCCAGCGAGCCCATGCCTTCGGCGTAGGTCTTCTTGGCCTGCGCGTCCAGGGTCACGCCCTGTGCCTGCTGGCCTTCACTGATCGCCTTGGCGACCTTGCTCTGCACCGAGTCGGCCTTGGCCAGGTTGTCCTTGGTCGCACCCGAGGTCAGCGCATCGGCTTCGGCCTTGGCCAGGGCGGCGGCATCCTTCGCGCCGAGTGCCAGGGCCATCTTCGACTGGGCCATCAGCACTTCCTTGTTGGCGGCAACGTACAGCTCGACCAGCCTGGTCTGCTGGCCGATCAGGTCGCCACCGCTGTTGCTGCTGCCGCCGAGGCTGGCAGCGCCCTTGACGGCGTCGAACATGCCGGCGTGGCTGAGCGGGGCCAGGGCAGCAGTGGCCACGGCGAGGACGATAAGGGATTTGCGCATGATCGAATCACTCCTGAGTAAGGTCGGGTAAAACTATTTGATGAACTCGGTGTTTCAGCGGAGACCGGCGTTGGTCATCTGGCTCAGCAGCTCGCGCGCCACGGTGTCGGCGGCTTTTTTCAGCGCGTTGACCTGGGCTTCTTCCTCGGTCGGGCCGAGGCCTGCGACCTGGATCGGGCCGACTTCGGCGCGGGTTTCCGGGATGGTGTCGCTGGCGTCCAGCAGCTTGCCGGTGGCAGCGACCGACACCCGGTACATGCCGGTGGCCGGATCGGTATCGGGCAGGCGCACGTCCAGCGTGCCGTAGGCGATGTACGGCACCTGGGCGTTCTGCAGGCCGGCGGCCACGTCACGCTCGGTCTGCGGTTGCAGGTCGTTGCCGGACTTGAAGTCGGTTTCGACTGCCTTGATCTTCAGCTTGCCCTTGCTGTACGGCTCCAGGTAGGCAGCGTCGACCACCTTGTAGCCGGCACCGGCGAACACGCCGTTGAACACGCTTTTCAGATAGTTGCTCGGGAAGATCGCGTAGGTCTTTCTGGTTGCCTTGCGCGTGGTGCTGCCGCCGGTTTCCACCGAGGCCCGGTACTGGGCCGAATTGCGGGTGGCGCGACCCTGTTCCTTGATCTCCGCGGTCGCGTATTCACGGTTGGCGAAGCTCTGCGCGGTATCGGTCTGACGCGACACGAAGATGAAGGTCAGCTTGGACTTCTGCCCGCCGCCGTTCTGCGCCACGGCCGAGCCGGCCTTCACTGCATTGTTCAGTTGCGACACATTCAGCGTGGCGCGCACGGTCACGGTGTACTGGCCCATGTCCGGACGGTCTTCCTCGCTGAGGATGGCGGTTTCCAGCACATAGCGTTCCGGATCGGCCTGCACCTTGTCGCGGATGGCGTCCAGGTTCTGCGACTGGGCGTCGCCGGCTTCGGCGTAGTACTTCTCCACCGCCCGCAGCTGGGCCTGCAGCACTGCGCGGGCCTTGACCTCGGGGGTGACCTTGCGGCCGAACAGCGAGCTTTCGTATTTGACAGTGGCCTGGCCCTTGGCCGTCGCCGTGGCCGCCATGGCCTGGATTCCGGTCAGCAACATCAGGCTGACGAGAAAGAAACGAATCATTTGCATGATTTCAGAAGCTCCTGGGTCGAAGTGATCTGTTTATTGATGCCCGAGGTGTCGGTCGCCGAGCTCAGCCAGTCGGTCCTGTTGCCGGCCAGGTTGTCGGAAAGCTTGGCAAACAGCCCCTTGATGGCATCGTGGTAGGCGGGGAAGTCGTCGACGCTGCTCTGTGTCACCGGCACCAGCTTGACTTCACCGTTCTTGAAATCGGCGTTCAGGTAATGCTTGCCGGATACCGGCTCCTGGATGTCGACATGGGCGTAGGCGCCATAGATGTAGCTGGCGCCGGCGGCGGATTCGCCGCTCTTGATCTTGCGGAAGCGCGGCACGTCCAGCGCGATGGTGTAATCGGCCTCGGGCAGCTTGAGCATGAACACCTCGCCGTCGGAGATGCGCATCGACATCACGTTGCCGATTGCATAACCCTTCGAGTACGGCAGCAGTGGCACGCCGGTCTTGCTCGACAGGTTTTCCGCAAACAGATCGGCCAGCCAGGTCTCGGCGACGCCAGGGTTGCGGGTCAGCATCTCGGGCAGCACGGCGCGCGCCTCGTCCGACAGCTTGACCTGGCCAACCTGCAGATAGCGCGGCACATGCTCGGGAATGGTGGCCGCGCCGACAATGTCGACAAAGCGGTTCAGGATGCCAGGCTTGCCCTGGTCGCCGTAGTACAGCGTGCTGAAGCGCGCCTGCATTTCGGCATTGCCCGGCATGTGGTCGATCACGTCGAGGTGGGTGAAACTGAACGGATAGGCGCGCAGCACCGACATGGTCTTGAAGTCGAAGAACATCGCCTGGGCGCGAACCTGGGTCAGCAGTTTCGCCACTGAGCCGAAGCGTTCCGCCGATACCGTTTCCCCGGTGATCAGCAGTGCGACGACGATGGCCTGGTCCTGGCCTTTCAGCGAGGTCAGGCCGGTCTGGTTCAGTTCAAAGTGCGCCGGCTTGCTGCTGGCCAGCGCCGACGACAATTGCGCGTTCAGCGTCAGGCCGGCAGCCGTCCGGGATTTCTCCAGCTTCAGGCTGTGCGGAAAGCGCTGCGGAATGGATTTGCTGTCGCCGGAATAGGCAATGCCGGCAAAGGTGACAGTAGCGGCGGAGGCTGTGGTGGCCAGACAGAGCAGGACCACGACCGAGCAACTCGACAGGATTTTCTTGATCACGGAATGGGAACCCAGGTGGCAATACCGGACACGCAGTCCGGAACCCCGGGCTGTTGCCGGTCGACGTCAGTGACATCAGATCAGCAACAATGACAATATGCTGAAACGGCTATTGTTAATTTTCCAGCGCGATAATGTACATGAATGTCATGATTTTCGCCCGGATTTTTATCGCAATTGAATGATGTCCAGCATGGCCCCCGCCTGCGCAGCCTCTGCGACGCGGGCGGGGGTGCAGCCCGGATTCACTGGCTGATGCTGAGGGTCGACACGCCGACGCCATTGCCCTTGCCGATGCGGATCTGCACCGGAATGCGTTCCTTCATCGCCTCGACATGGCTGATGACGCCGATCATCTTGCCGCTCGCATTCAGGCTGTCGAGCGCATCCAGCGCGATCTCCAGCGTCTCGCCATCCAGCGTGCCGAAGCCCTCGTCGAGGAACAGCGAATCGATCGAGGTCTTGTGGCTGACCAGATCGGACAGCGCCAGCGCCAGCGCCAGGCTGACCAGAAAACTCTCGCCACCGGACAGCGTGCGCGTATCGCGGGCCACATCGCCCTGCCAGGTATCGACTATCTCCAGCTCCAGCTCGCCACCGTGCCGGCGCCGCAACTGGTAGCGACCGTGCAGCCGCAACAGTTGCCGGTTGGCCAGATGAACCAGGTGGTCCAGCGTCAGCCCCTGGGCAAACTTGCGGTACTTGTCGCCGCGGGCCGAGCCGATCAGGCCATCCAGTCGCTGCCACAGGTCGACGTCGTCGGCCTGGGCGTCGATCTGCGCCAGCAGCGCCTGCTGGCTGGTCCGGCGTTCGTCATCTGCTGCCAGCAGTGCGCGGATCTCCCCCTGCCGCTGCGCGACGGCGCGGCGCTGTTCGGCCAGCGTGGCCAGTTGCTGTTCCAGCGCCTCGCGGGTCAGTGCTGTCGGCGACGCGGCGTTCAGCGCGTCGAGCGCCTGCTGCGCGGCCTGCAGCAGGGTGTCGGCTTCCAGCCGCTCCTGCTCCAGCCGCGACTTGATGTCCTGCAGGCGCTGGCGCTGGTCATCGTCCAGCAGCGCCGCACGGAAGGCGGCGGCATCGTCGAACGGGCTGGCTGCCAGCGCCAGTCGCCAGCCGGTATCGGCACCGGCGACCTGCCGCTGGTGGGCAATCAGATCGGCATCCAGTTGCTGCTGCCGGCCATGCAATTGCGCCAGCGTCTGCTGCGCGTCGTCGATGCCGGCCACGCAGCGGGCCAGATCGGCAGCCGGATCGGCCACCTCAGGCAGCGGGACGGCCTCGCCCATGCCGAGGGCGTGCCAGCGCTGCTGCCAGTCCTGCGCCTGCCGGGCAGCCGCCTCCGCCAGCGGCTGTTGCCGCAACAGTGCGTCTTTCAGCGCCTGCAGGCGTTCCTGCCCCTGCTGCCACTGCGCCCATTCGGCCTCGCGACCGGCCAGCCATGCCGCACTGTCGGCCGGCAGCGCGTGGCCGAAGCCGGCCAGCGTTTCCGCCAGTGCAGCCTGCTGGGCCTCCGCTTCCTGACGGCACCCGGCCAGTTGTTGCCGCAATTCGTCATCCTGCTTGTCACCGGCGGCCAGCGCCTGCTGCGACAGTGCCAACTGCTGCTGCAAGCCGGCCAGTGCCTGCGCCTGGCGATGACAGTCCTGGCGCGCGGCGGTCAGGGCGGCCTCGGCACGGTCGAGTTCGCTGACGGCGGCGGCGGCGGCAGTCAGCGCGTCCTGCTGCCGCTGGCTGCGGGCCTGCAGCGCGGCCGCATCCAGCCAGTCGTCGTCGCCCAGTTCCCATGCCGCGGCAGCGGCCTGCCAGCCGGCGGCCAGTGCATCGGCATCACGCACGGCCTGCGCCTGCTGGATCTCCAGCTGTTCCAGCTGTGTCGCCAGCCGGCTGATGCGTCCGGTCAGCGCCTGCCCGCGTTCGCGCAGCGCTTCAAGTTCGGTGCGCTTCTGCGCCAGGGTCAGCCGGGTCTGCGACGGATCGATGGCGTGATAGGCGGCAATGGCCGGGTGTTCATGCGCCCCGCACAGCGGGCAGGCGTCTCCGGGACGCAGGCCGGTACGCAGTGCTTCCAGACTCTGGATGCGCTGTTCCTGCTCCAGCAGCGCTTCCTTGTCCGTGATCTGCTCCTGCACATTCTTGTACGCCAGCCGCAGTGCGCGGCGTTCGTCGTCGAGCTGCCGGTGTTCCTGCTGCAGTTGCGTCTGCTGCTCCTGCCATTGCCGTTGCTGCGCGGCCAGCTTGCGCCGCTGTGCCGCAGTGGCTGTCAGCTGTTCGAGCGCATGCACGCCCTGTTGCTGCCGCTGCCAGTCGGCGCGCAGCATGGCGGCATCCTTGCCGGCCAGTACGGCAAGGCGATGCGCCCCGGCCCGGGCGTCGGCATCGCGGGCAGCCGTCAGCGCCAGACCGGCCTGCGCGCACTGCGCCTGCTGGCGCTCGATGTCCTGCGCCAGCGCCTGCTGCCGCGCAGCCAGTTCGTCCCGTGCGGTCTGCAGCCGGTCGTGTTCCGTCTGCAGCCGGGCCAGCGCGGCGAACTGACCGCGCCAGCCGCCCAGTTGCTCGCCCAGCCGCGCATGCTGCGGATGGGCGGCCAGCGTCTGCTCCAGCGCCTGCCGCTGCTGCGTAATGGTCTCCAGCCGCTCGCGTTCGGCAGCGGCGAGCTGCGCTGCCCGCGACCGCGCCCGGCCATGCAGGTCGAGCCGTTGCCGTTCGCTGTCCTCACGCTGGCCGGCCAGGGCTGCCAGATCATCGCGGGTACGCTGCCGCGCGGCTTCGGCCTGGGCCAGCGCGGCCGCCAGCGGCCGCAATGCGTCGGCCGGCCCGGCTGCCGCCAGTCGTGCCAGGTCGGCGCCGGCGTCACGCCAGGCAGCTTCCGCAGCCTGACGACGCGCGGCAGCGGCATCCCGGGCCTGTTCGGCCTGGACCAGGTCGGCGCACCATTGCCAGTGCGCCTGCACCGTCGCCGCTTCGGCCGCCAGCGCCGTGTCACGTTCGCCGAGCGCAGCGGTTTCGGCCTGCAGCGCGGCGCGGGCCTCGTCACCGAGCAGGTCGACACCGTCGGCACGCGCACGCAGCTGCTCCAGCGCCAGCCGGGCGTCACGGGTCCGCTCGAACACCCGCTGCGAAATCTGCCCGTAGATGTCGGTACCGGTCAGTTCTTCCAGCAGCTCGGCGCGTTCGTTGGCACTGGCGTTCAGGAACGCGGCAAAGCCGCCCTGCGCCAGCAGCATCGACTTGGTGAAGCGGCCGAAGTCCAGTCCGGTAATGGCTTCGATCCGCTTGAGCTTGTCATTGATATGCGTGGTCAGGATGGTGCCGTCGCCATCGGCCAGCTCCACCCGTGGCGACTGCAGCGCCCCGTCGGCGCGGTCGCGCGAGCGGCGCTGGCTCCAGAATGCGCGATAGCGGGCACCCTTGACCTCGAATTCGACCTCGGCCAGGCAGTCGGCGGTATGCCGGGTCATCAGTTCATTGCTGCCGGCCGACACGGTGTCGAGACGCGGGGTCTTGTGATACAGCGCCAGGCACAGCGCATCGAGCAGTGTGGTCTTGCCGGCGCCGGTCGGTCCGGTAATGGCGAACAGGCCGTTGTCGCGGAACGGCTCGGCACTGAAGTCGATAAACCATTCGCCCTTCAGCGAGTTCAGGTTCTTCAGCCGCAGGGTCAGGATCTTCATGCGGCATCCTCCTGCAGGCCGGCGACGATCTCGCGGTAGCGCCGCTCAAGCCGGGTTTTCAGTTCATCACTCAGGGTTTCGCCCTGCAGCCGGCGGGCGAACACGTCGTCCGGCGTCAGTTCGTCCAGGGTTTCGCTGGCTTCGCCAGTCAGCGCGACGGCGGCGCGGTCGCGTTCGCGACGGATGCGCAGCACCTCGACCGGCAGGCCATCGGTCAGCGCGTCGATGCGGGTCTGCAGATCGGACAGGTAGTCATCTTCCCGCACCCGGACTTCCAGCCAGACCGGCCGTTCGGCGTCGCCGTGGGTCGCCGCGTCGCGAATGGCGTCGCCGAGTTCGGCCAGCGAACCGGCCACGCTGAGCAGGGCCTGGAAGCGCGGCACCGGCAGCGGCGTCACCGCGCGCAGGCCGCTGCCGTCCAGTTCGACCAGCAGCACTTCCTTGCCCTGCCCGGCCTCGTCGAAGCCGAGCGGAATCGGCGAACCGCTGTAGCGGACATGTTCAAGCCCGCCGACTTTCTGCGGCCGGTGGATATGGCCAAGGGCAATGTAGTCGGCCGGCGGAAACGCGCTGGTCGGGAAGGCATCCAGCGAACCGACGTAGATTTCCCGTACCGACTCGCTGGCGCTGGCGCCGACCGTGGTCAGGTGGCCGGTAGCGATGATCGGCAGCGCGTCGCCGCGCGCTTCGCGCAGCCGGCAGGCCTGCGCATGCAGTGCATGGTAGTGGCGGCGGATGGCGTCCTGCAGCGACAGCTGCTTGTCCTCGGCACTCTGCCCGGCCTGGCTTTGCAGCACGTCGCGCGGGCGAATGAACGGCACCGCGCACAGCAGCGCCCCCGCCTCGCCATTGCGCTGCGCCAGCAGCAGCACCTGGGCTTCCGGCAGCCCGCCGGCACAGGGGATTACGTGCGCGTTCAGCCGCGCCAGCAAGGTCCGGCTCTCGCTCAGCGTCGCCACCGAATCGTGGTTCCCGCCCAGCAGCACCAGCTGCGCGCCGGTTGTCGACAATTCGACCACAAAGTGGTTGTACAGCTCGCGTGCATAGCTCGGCGGCGCGCCGGTATCGAACAGGTCGCCGGCCACGATGACGGCATCAACCTGCTGTGCATCGACCTGGCCAATCAGCCAGTCGATAAAAGCCAGATGCTCGGCCTGGCGTGTCTTGCCCATGAAGTGCTGGCCAAGGTGCCAGTCGGAAGTGTGAAGAATTTTCATGTCAGCCTGAAAAAATACTGTCTCGCGGCAGGTCGGCAAAAACGTGACAAATCAATATGACCGTCGACCAAAAAATCAATTGCTTATATCCTGTCGCCGGCCACGGCAGGCCGGCATTATCCGCTGTATCGCCAATGCCATGTACCGGTACGTGCCGACCCCCACCAGAATTGACGAATCGCATGAAACGCAGATTGCCTGCACGCTTGTCCTCACCGCGCTGCCACCCGCTTGTGCCGCTGGCCCTGACCGCCCTGCTGTCCTCCCCGCTGCATGCCGAGCCGGCGCCGCCCGCGGCGGCCGGCCACGCCGCAACCGGTGCCGATACGCCGTCGCTGACGCCGCTGACAGTGAGTGCGCGACGGCGCGAGGAACTGGCGCAGGAAGTGCCGGCGCCGGTCAGCGTGGTCGACGGCGCCACACTGGAGGCCCGGCGCATCGACCGGATCGAGGATATCCAGCAGCTCCTGCCCAGCACCAGTGTCGCCTTTATCAATCCGCGCCAGACCAGCATTGCGGTACGCGGGCTGGGCAACAACCCGGCCAATGACGGACTGGAGGGCAGTACCGGCCTCTATCTGGACAATGTGTACCTGAGCCGCCCGGGCATGGCGGTCTTCGATCTGCTCGATATCGAACAGATCGAGCTGATGCGCGGCCCCCAGGGCACGCTGTTCGGCAAGAACACCACGGCCGGCGTACTGAACATCAGCACCCGCCGGCCGGATTTCACCCCGGAGCGCAGTCTGGAGATGTCGGCCGGCCAGCACGGCCGGGTCCAGGCCCGCGCCATGCTGTCCGGGCCGCTGACCGATGAGGTGGCGGGACGGATCGTGGTCTATCGCTCGCAGGACGCCGGCACGGTCACCAATCTGTACAACGGCGACCGGCTCAACGGCGGCCACCGTGACGGCGTGCGCGCCCAGATGCTGTTCACCCCCGATGACAGTTTCAGCCTGCGGCTGATTGCCGACTACAACGCGGAGAAATCCAGTTCCGGCACCCAGGTCATCTACAGTCTCGGCCCCGGCCTTGCGCTGCGCCGGGCGATCGCGGCCGGCGCCACCGGCATCGTCAGCGACCCGACGCGCTATCAGACCAATATTGATGAAACACCGCGCATCGAGGTCGAACAGGGCGGACTGTCGGCCGAGGCCAACTGGCTGTTCGACAGCGGTTTCCGGCTGACCTCGATCACTGCCGGCCGCTTCTGGAACTACGACCCGGTCGCCACCGACGAGCTGAACGTCAAGGTGCTCGACAACGGGGTGACGGTACGCAACCGCCAGTTGTCACAGGAACTGCGGCTGGCCTCGCCGGCCGGAGGCCGGTTCGACTATGTGGTCGGTGCGTTCTACATGCAGCAGCGGCTGCGCAACCGGCTGTCGCTGTCGTTCGGCCCCGCCGCCGACATTTTCCTGCAGGGTGCGCCGACCGGCCTGCTCGCCAGTGTGAGAAGCGAAAACCCCGGCCAGCAGGACACCAGCAGTTATGCGCTGTTCGGCCAGGGCACCTGGCATGTCGACGACCGGTTCGACCTGAGCGCCGGCCTGCGCGCCAGCTATGAACTGAAGGAGGCGCGCGTCACTCGCGACAGCCCGGTCGGCGGTTCCGCCCTGCTGGCGCCGATCCGCAACCAGCCGGGCCTGCTCGGTGCCTACGACAGCGGCACCCTGCGGCTGGAGCAGTGGAGTCCGTCCGCGCTGCTGAACGCCAGCTACCGGCTGCGTCCCGACCTGCTCGGCTACATCACGCTGTCGCACGGCGAGAAGTCCGGCGGCGTCAATCTGACCGGCCCCGGCACGGCGCCGGGACCGCTGGGCCCGGACTCGCTGCTGGTCGGACCGGAACGGGTCAACAATCTCGACCTCGGCCTGAAAAGCACGCTGTGGGACCACCGCGTGCTGCTGAACGCCAATCTGTTCTGGGCCGAAGTCCACGGCTACCAGACCACGACGCTGGTACCGGTCAGGAGCCTGAGCGGCGCCTATGTGCAGGTGCTGACCAATGCCGGTGATGTCCGCACCCGCGGTGCCGAGCTGGACCTGCAGCTACTGCCGCTGCGCGGACTGACGCTGACGCTGAACGCGTCGCTGAACGATGCCCGCTACCGCCGCTACGACAATGCCCCATGCCCGGCCGAGGTCAACATCCCGTATCCGAACGCGGTCTGCAGCCTGAGCGGCCGCCAGGTCGCCGGCGCGCCGCGCTGGATCGTCAATCTGTCAGGGGAATACCGGTACCGCTGGTCGGCTGATGTGCAGCACTACCTGAGTGCGGCCTATGCATGGCGCTCGGGTCAGGACGGGACACTGGACGGTTCGGTCTATTCGCGCATCCCGGCCTATGGCCTGCTCGACCTGGCCACCGGCTGGCGCCTCGGGCATGGCGCTTCGCTATGGAGCCTCTCACTCTGGGCACGTAATGTGCTCGACAAGCGCTATTTTCCGGCCGTTGCCGCCACGGCCAACGGGGCGTACACCGCGTCGGTCGGCACGCCGCGCACGCTGGGCGCCACCGTGCGCTACGATTTCTGAACCATGACCAACATCATGTCCCTACTCCCGGGCTGCTGATCTTGACGTTATCCACTCTGCAGATCCTGATGCTCGGCGCCCCCGGCATCGCCTTGCTGTTCGCCAGCGGCTTCCTGTTCGCCTGGCACACCTCGCGCAGCGAACGCCATCTGCTGCACCTGGCCGGCAGCTATGCGCTGTTCGCCGGCGGCATGTCCATGCAGATCCTGGCGGTGCCGGGCGATCTGTCGCTGAACGCCATGCTGTCGGTCACGCTGTACACGCTCAGCGCCCTGCTGCTGGCCGACGGGGCCCTGCGCCGCGCGGGCCGGCATCTGCCGCTGCCACTGGCCATTCTGATGCTGGCGGGGATGGTCGGCGCCACCTATGTGCTGTGCTATGTCACGCCGGATCTGACCCGGCGCGTCCGCCTGCACAACTTCGGCTTCTTCATCCTGTTCCTGCTGACCGCGCTGCAGCTGCATCCGGCATCGCGGCGGCGACGGATCGACCGGGCGGTGTTCTGGGTGTTTCTGGCTTTCGCGCTCGGCTTCATCCCGCGCATGCTGCTGGCGCTGAAGCCGCTGTCGCCGCTGCCGGACCAGTACGGCCATTCGCCGTTCTGGCTCACGCTGCAGATGTCGTTGCTGATTTTCAGCGTGCTGCTGGCGCTGACCCTGCTGACGGCGATGATGCTGGACCGGATCGAGCTGCTGAGCCGCGAACGCGACCAGGATGTGCTGACGCGCCTGCTGAACCGCCGCGGCTTCGACAGCCAGGCCACCCATCGTCTGCGGGACCCCGGCTTTCACCCGGTCTGCGTCATTATCTGTGACATCGACCACTTCAAGCGGGTCAACGATGCGTTCGGCCATGCCGCCGGCGACGCCGTGCTGGAGACCTTCGGTACGCTGGTACGGCACCGGCTGCGGCCGGACGATGCCGCCGGTCGCATCGGCGGCGAGGAATTCGCCATTCTGCTCGCCAACACCGATCTGGACGGCGGGCTGGGCTTTGCCGAGCGCCTGCGCGCCGAGTTTGCCCAGAGCACTTTTCCGCTGGTGCCGGCATCACGGCAGATCACGGCCAGCTTCGGCGTGGTGACCTGCCATCCGTACGAAACGCTGGCCGACAGCCTCGCCCGTGCCGACAGCCTGCTGTACGCAGCCAAGCATGCCGGTCGCAACCGCACCGTTTTGCAGCCCGCCTGAGAAAAATCCGGCACCGCAGCGGTGCATGAGCAGCAACTCATATTGCGATTTGCGCGGCTAGAGCATAGTATTTACTCACATTTTTCACTGGCATTTATGCGAATTGCAAAACGGTTCGCTGCGCATGACCAGATTCCCAGCATTAGCCCTCATTTCCGTGCAATCCACGGATTGACTGCTTGTCGGACAGAATTTCTTCTTGCATGGACCCGTTCCCTCGCGCCCTCCGGCCGACGGACGGTTTTTTCATTTTCCGCAGCGTGCCGTCGTCTATGAATCGCGAAACCCTTTCCGTCCAGGACATCATTGCCCTGGGCTTCATGACCTTTGCCCTTTTTGTGGGTGCAGGCAACATCATCTTCCCGCCGATGGTCGGTTTCGAGTCCGGCAGCCAGGTCTGGCCTGCCGCCGCCGGCTTCCTGATCACCGCCGTCGGCCTGCCGATCGCCACCGTGGTCGCCATGGCCCGCGCCGGGGGCGGACTGGGCCGGCTGACCCTGCCGCTGGGCCGCACCGCCGGCATGGTGCTGGCGGTAGTCTGCTACCTCGCCATCGGTCCGCTGTTCGCCGTTCCGCGCACGGCCGTGGTCACCTATGAGGCCGGAATCGCGCCGGCACTCGGCCACAGCGACCTGCACCTGCTGCTGTTCTCGATCATCTATTTCGTACTGGTCCTGCTGATCTCGCTGAAGCCGGGTCGCCTGCTCGACAGCGTCGGCAAGTGCCTGGCCCCGCTGAAGATCGCCGCCCTGGCCATCCTTGGCGTCGCCGCCTGTCTGTGGCCGGCCGGCACCGTCGGCCCGGTCGCCGCCAGCTATCAGGACAGCGCCCTGTCCCAGGGCATGGTTGCCGGCTACCAGACCATGGACACGCTGGGCGCGCTGATGTTCGGCCTGGTCATCGCCAACGCCATCCGCTCGCGCGGCATCACCTCGACCCGCTCGATTGCCCGCTACACCGTGATTGCCGGCCTGATCGCCGGCACCGGTCTGGTGCTGGTCTACCTGAGCCTGTTCCAGCTCGGCAATACCAGCCATGGCATTGCCAGCGACGCCAGCAACGGCGCCGCGCTGCTGCACGCCTATGTCCAGCACACCTTCGGCACCGGCGGCAGCACCTTCCTCGCCGTGCTGATCGGCATTGCCTGCCTGGTCACGGCCGTCGGCCTGATCACCGCCTTCAGCGAATTCTTCAGCGAACTGCTCGGCGTGTCATACAACAAGATCGCCATCACCACCGCCCTGTTCTCGCTGCTGGTATCGAATATGGGTCTGGATGCGCTGCTGCGGGTATCGCTGCCGGTGCTGACCGCCGTCTACCCGCCGTGCATCGTCATGATCCTGCTCAGCTTTGTCGAGTCGAAGTGGCGCTCGCCGCGACTGGTGGTCGCGCCGACCATGGCGATTGCCCTGCTGTTCGGCATCGCCGACGGCATCAAGGCCGCCGGTCTGGAAGCCTGGGGACTGGATCAGGTCGCCGCCCTGCCGCTGGCCAGCGAAGGCATGAGCTGGCTGGTGCCGTCGCTGACGGTGCTGGTCTGCTGCGCCCTGGCCGACCGCTTCGTGCCGCGCCATGCCGAACGGACGGTGGCGCAGGACAGCTGACACCAGAAACGGCCTGCCGCGCACGGGGCGCTGCCCTGTTGCGCCGGCAGCCGGTAAAATCGGCGGTTTCCGCTTTCAGTCAGCGCCGCCATGTCAGATTTTTCCCAGCTTGAGCAACAGTTCGCCTTCATCATCGAGATCGACCGGCTCAAGGCCGTTCTGCGCAAGAACAAGCCGGTCACGCTCGATCGCTACGAGAATACTGCCGAGCACAGCTGGCAGGTTGCGCTGCTGGCGCTGACCCTGACCCGGCATGCCACCGAGCCGGTCGATACCGACAAGGTGATCAGGATGCTGCTGCTGCACGATCTGGCCGAGATCGACACCGGCGATGCCATCCTGTACGGCGACAACCACCATGGCGCCGAGCGCGAGCAGGCCGAGCGCGCGGCGGTACAGCGCATCTTCGGTCTGCTGCCCGACGCGCAGGCAGCGACCTTCTTTGACATCTGGCAGGAATTCGAGGATCAGCGCACGCCGGAAGCGCGGTTCGCCCATGCCATGGACCGGCTGATGCCGGTGCTGCTGAATCTGGCGCTCGGCGGCCAGAGCTGGCGCGAAAATGGTGTCAGCAAGGCACAGGTGCTGGCACGCGCCGTGTCCCAGGTCGCGCTCGGCTGTCCGCTTGCCGCCGACTGGCTGCGCGACAAGCTGGACTCGGCCGACGCGGCCGGTTTCTTCGGCTGATCGCTCAGGCGGCCGGTCCGTCCAGCCGGTCCGTTGCGGCCAGCTCGCGAATCAGACCGATCGCCTCGGCATCCATCTTGCGATAGGCGGCCTTCAGATAGCCTACGTAGTCGACGCCATCTTCCGGCAGATCGGCCACCGGCGTGTCGTAGCGAAAGCGCACGAACAGGTGCCCCTCGTCCGGCTCCTCTATCGTCACCACCAGTTCGCCGCCCAGGTGATTGCTGCCGGCGCGGGTGTGATAGTGCAGCCGCTGCTCGTGTTCGAGGTCGATGCGGTCATGCACGCTCAGCGCCCCCAGCTGCATGACGCGTTCGATGTGCACGTCGCTGCGGCTGACCAGGGTAACCGCCTCGACGCCGGGCAGGAACTCGCCCGGTGCCTCGATGCGATGGATCAGCCCGCGCCACAGCTGCTGGCGCGTCAGTTGCGTCAGCATCGGGTTGTTCGGGTCGTTGACTTCGATCAGGTGTTCGTACTGCATGTTCCATCCATCCGGCAGTGCCGCAAAAAATCAATCTGCTGAAGATGGTGGCAAACCCCTGCGGGACAAGGGCCCTTCGCCACCGGTCGCCCGTTTGCCGGCCCGGTCCCCTGCTGGCCTATACAGGGGGAATGCCAGACTGCCGCGGGAATGACCATGTCCACCGCCCCCTATCGTCTTCAGAACAGGCCGCTAACGGACGCGCGTCCACTGATCGGCATGCATGGCGAGCGCCTCGACTGGATCGGTCCACGCAGCCAGCTGTATCACCTGGGCAACGGTGTGCGCAGCTATGCGCCCACCATGCAGAGTTTCCTGTCCATGGACCCGTTCAGCCCGTTTTCGGCCGGCGGCACCAATGCGTATGGGTTTTGCGGCAACGACCCGATCAATCACAGCGACCCGAGCGGCTTTCTCAGCGAGTGGGCCACGAACGTCCTGTGGCTTGGCGCCCTGAACATTTTCCTGAGCATCCTGAGTTTCGGCCTGGCTGCCGGTGTGCTGGCCGGCCTGGCCTATGTCATGGCGGCCAGTTCAATGCTGCTCGGCGTGGGCAGCGGCCTGACCGGCATCCTGTCCGCCGCCTTTGAGGAACGGGATCCGGAACTGTCGCGCCTGCTCGGCCTGATATCTGTCGGCATGGGGATCGGTGCCGGACTGACCGCCGTCGGCGCCACTGCGGCCGGCAAACTGCTGGCCACCGGGCGCATCGCCTCGCGCAATGCCGCGCTGACATCCGGCGATGTCCGCATCGGCAAGATGACGCTGCAGGCCGACGACTACTGTGACGTCATCAATTCCCATGGCGCGCCGTTCACCACCCAGACCAGCTCGCCGGTGTCGGGCGGCACACTGGGTCGTCAGTTGCTGCAGGCCGGCCTGGAACGCACGGACAAGCCATTGCGCCTGGCATCCTGCTACAGCGCGGTTGGCGGACGCCATGCGTCACAGGCACAGCGCATCGCCAATCTGACCGGACGGAATACCATCGGCTACTACGGCCGGGTCAACTCCATGGCGCAGGGGACAGTCGTCAGCGGCAGCACGCAGCGCACCCTGTTCTCCCCGCAGGTCGGCATGGCGGCCACCAGGACCGCCGTGCTCAACGAGGCAGGATCGATGCTGATGCGGCCGCTGGTGTTCCTGAGGAACCCCACGGCCTTCATCTGAACCTCAGCCCAGCCACTTCCGCGCATTGGCGAACATGCGGAACCAGGCGCCGTTTTCGCCCCAGTCGGCCGGATGCCACGAGTTCTGCACCGTACGGAACACGCGTTCCGGGTGCGGCATCATGATGGTGAAGCGACCGTCTTCCGTGGTCACGCTGGTGATGCCGGCCGGCGAGCCGTTCGGGTTCAGCGGATAGCGCTCGGTCGCCAGGCCGCGGCCGTCGACATAGCGCAGCGACACGATGGCCTTGTCCTGTGCACCCGGCGCGAACACCGCACGGCCTTCACCATGGCTGACCACCACCGGCAGCCGGCTGCCGGCCATATCGGCCAGCAGGATCGACGGGCTGTCCTGGATCTCGACCATGCTGAAGCGGGCCTCGAACTGTTCGGACGCATTGCGGTGGAACTTCGGCCATGCCTCGGCACCCGGGATGATTTCGGACAGGTTCGACATCATCTGGCAGCCGTTGCACACGCCAAGGGCAAACACGTCATTGCGGGCAAAGAAGTGCTCGAACTCGTCGCGTGCCCGGGCATTGAACAGGATGGACTTGGCCCAGCCTTCACCGGCACCAAGCACGTCGCCATAGCTGAAGCCACCGCAGGCGGCCAGCCCCTTGAAGTCGTGCAGCGAAACGCGGCCGGCAATGATGTCGCTCATGTGAACGTCGACGGCGGCAAAACCGGCGCGATCAAAGGCGGCGGCCATTTCCAGCTGCCCGTTGACCCCCTGCTCGCGCAGGATGGCAATGCGCGGGCGGCTGCCGGTGGCGATGAACGGCGCGGCCGGGTTGTCATTGACGTCGAACGACAGCCGCGCATCGAGGCGCGTGGCCGCGGTGTCGGCCAGCAGCGCATATTCGCTGTCGGCGCAGGCCGGGTTGTCGCGCAGCCGCTGCAGCTGCCAGCTGGTCTCGCTCCAGGCCTTGAACAGATCGTGGCGGGCCTCGTCGAAGATCGGCTTGCCGCCGCGACGGACAATCAGCTTGTCCGCCTTGTTGGTCGAGCCGATAACGAACAGCGCGCGGCCAAGACCGGCGCGGGTGAAGCGCGAAATGGCTTCCGAGGTATGCGCCTTCTTCACCTGCAGCACGACACCGATTTCCTCGGTGAACAGCACACGCATATTGCGTGCATGGTCGGCCTGACCCGGATCAGACTGGGTGAAGTCATTGATGACGCGCTGCGTCACCTTGCGTTCGATCGCCAGTTCGTCGATGTCGATGGTGACGCCGACATGGCCGGCGAACATCATTTCCGCCAGCGTGGCGAACAGGCCGCCGTCGGAGCGGTCATGGTAGGCGGTCAGCAGCTTGTCGCGCAGCAGCGACTGGACCGTCTCGAACAGGGCAATCAGTTCGCCCGGCTGGTCGAGGTCAGGCGCGCGGCCCAGCATGTCGCGATACACCTGGCTGAAAGCCGAACCGCCCAGCGCGCAACGGCCATGACCGAGGTCGATCAGGATCAGGTCGGTATCGCCGTCGGCATTCAGCGCCGGCGTCACCGTGCGCTTGATGTCCTCGACCGGCGCGAAGGCGGTAATCACCAGCGACAGCGGCGCGGTCACGGCCTTCTGCTCGCCATCCTCCTGCCACACCGTCTTCATCGACAGCGAGTCCTTGCCGACCGGGATCGACACGCCGATGCGCTGGCACAGTCTGGACACGGCATCGACGGTGTCGTACAGCGCGGCTTCCTCGCCGGGATGGCCGGCTGCAGCCATCCAGTTCGCCGACAGCTTGATATTGCCGATGTTGCCCTGACCGATATAGGTAGCGGCGATATTGGTGATCGCCTCGGCCACGGCCAGGCGGCCGCTGGCCGCCGGGTTGAACAGCGCGGTCGGCGTGCGCTCGCCCATCGCCATCGCTTCGCCGCGATAGCTGTTGAAGCCCATGGCAGTCACCGCCACGTCAGCGACCGGCACCTGCCAGCGACCGACCATCTGGTCGCGCGCGGTCATGCCGCCAACGGTACGGTCACCAATGGTGATCAGGAAATTCTTGCTGGCCACCGCCGGCAGCCGCAGCACGCGGTAGGCGGTTTCCTTCAGTTCGTAGCGCGAGGCGTCGAACACGCGGAACGGACGCTCGATCCGCTGCACGTCACGCGTCATGCGCGGCGGCTTGCCGAGCAGCACGTCGAGCGGCATATCGACCGCGCTGTTGCCGAACAGGCTGTCGAGCACCTGCAGCTGGCGCTTGGCCGTCGCCGTGCCGACCACGGCAAACGGGCAGCGCTCGCGGTCGGCCAGGTCGCGGAATACCGCCATCGATTCCGGTGCTACCGCGAGCACATAGCGCTCCTGCGATTCGTTGCACCAGATTTCCTTCGGCGACATGCCGGTCTCTTCGATCAGCACCCGACGCAGCTCGATCAGGCCGCCACGGCCGGCGTCGTTGATCAGCTCCGGCAGCGCGTTGGACAGACCACCGGCGCCGACGTCGTGAATCGACAGGATCGGGTTCTGTTCGCCCATCTGCCAGCAGCGGTCGATGACTTCCTGCGCACGGCGCTCGATTTCCGGATTGCCGCGCTGGACCGAATCGAAGTCCAGGTCGGCCACGTTCGAGCCGGTGTCCATCGACGATGCCGCCCCGCCGCCCAGGCCGATCAGGAAGCCCGGACCACCGAGCACGATCAGCAGCGCGCCTTCAGGCAGCCCGTCCTTCTCGACATGACGGCCCTGGATATTGCCCAGGCCGCCGGCGATCATGATCGGCTTGTGATAGCCGCGCACTTCGCCCTCGAAGGTCTGTTCGAAGGTACGGAAATAACCGGTCAGGTTCGGGCGGCCGAATTCATTGTTGAACGCCGCGCCACCGATCGGGCCGTCAAGCATGATCTGCAACGCGCTGGCGATGCGTGCCGGGCGGCCGTATTCACTGGCGGTGTCGGAATGGACTTCCCACGGCTGGACAAAACCGGGAATGTTCAGGTTCGAGGTGGTGAAACCGGTCAGGCCGGCCTTCGGGCGCGAGCCGCGACCGGTGGCGCCTTCGTCGCGGATTTCCCCGCCGGAGCCGGTCGCCGCCCCCGGGAACGGCGAGATCGCCGTCGGGTGGTTGTGGGTCTCGACCTTCATCAGGATATGGGTCGGCTCGGTGTTGTACGCGTAGCCGTAGTGGCCGGCGACCGGATAGAAGCGGTCGATGAAACCGCCCTCGATCACCGACGAGTTGTCCTTGTACGCAACCAGCGTGCCCTGCGGGTGGGCGTCATGGGTGTCGCGGATCATGCGGAACAGGCTCCTGGCCTGCGCTTCACCGTCGATAATGAAATCGGCGTTGAAGATCTTGTGCCGGCAATGCTCGCTGTTCGCCTGCGCGAACATCATCAGTTCGACGTCGGTCGGATTGCGCTGCATGGCACTGAAATTGTCGAACAAGTAATCAATTTCGTCGACCGACAGCGCCAGGCCCATTTCCCGGTTGGCGGCCTCCAGGGCGGCACGGCCGCCGGTCAGCACGTCGACGTGGGCCAGCGGGCGGGGCGCGACATGTTCGAACAGGCGGTCAGCGGCGGCAAAGTCGTCCCAGACCTGTTCGGTCATGCGGTCGGCCAGCAGTGCGGACAGCGTCGCGCGCTGCGCGGCATCCAGCGGATGGCCGGCCTCGACGTACCAGGCCACCCCGCGCTCAAGGCGGCGAACCTGGGCCAGACCGCAATGGCTGGCAATGTCGGTCGCCTTGGACGACCATGGCGATACGGTACCCAGACGGGGCAGCACCAGGAACAGGTCGCCGGCGGGCGCGTCGTCCAGTGCGGATTCACCATAGGTCAGCAGGCGATCCAGCGTAGCCAGTTCTTCGGCGCTAAGCTCGGTATCGCTCTCAATGAAATGCCAGAACTCGGCCCGCACGGACAGGCCGGGGAGACCGGCTTCTGCGGCCGAACGTTCCAGCTTTTCGCTGCGGAACGAGGACAAGGCGGAACCGCCTCGGAGCTTGGAAATGACGGGCATTGCGACACTCGCATCGTAATGAAATCAAGCCGTGCATGATACAGTATTAACGCTGCCCCCATGAACTGGGCAACATCCACTATGGGTTGATGCCCATCAAAATCAGGAGAATACCGTGAAGAAGATCGAGGCCATTATCAAACCGTTCAAGCTCGACGAGGTCCGCGAGTCCCTGTCCGAGCTCGGCGTCAACGGCCTGACGGTCACCGAGGTCAAGGGGTTCGGTCGCCAGAAGGGCCACACCGAGCTGTACCGTGGCGCCGAGTACGTCGTCGACTTCCTGCCGAAGGTGAAGATCGAACTGGTGCTGGCCGACGATCTGGTCGACCGCGCGATCGAGTCGATCACCAACGCTGCCCGCACCGGCAAGATCGGCGATGGCAAGATCTTCGTGTTCCCGGTCGAACAGGTGGTCCGCATCCGCACCGGCGAAACCGGCGAAAGCGCGGTCTAGGCTGCACACTGCGCACAGCCGGGCGCGGTACTCTGCCTGATGGAATCCTGCCCGGTCCCGCCACCGCAAGGGAACGCCCGTCCGTTCTTCGCGGGAGGGGTTTATGGGCGGTCAAAGCCCCTCGCGACAACGCCGCGAGGGGCTTTTTTCTAGCGCACGCCGCGTTCGATCTGGCTGACGTCGCGCACCGCACCGGTGTCCGCACTGGTGGTCATGGCCGCATAGGCGCGCAGGGCCGGCGTCACGACCCGGTCACGACCGACCGGCTTCCACGCATCGGCACCACGCGCCTCCATGGCGGCGCGCCGGCGCGTCAGCTCGTCATCGCTCACGACCAGGCGGATGCTGCGGTTCGGGATGTCGATTTCAATGCTGTCGCCCTCTTCCGCCAGACCGATCGCCCCACCCTCGGCCGCTTCCGGGCTGACGTGGCCGATGGACAGGCCGGAGGTACCACCGGAGAAACGGCCATCGGTCAGCAGTGCGCATGCCTTGCCCAGTCCCTTGGACTTCAGGTAACTGGTCGGATACAGCATCTCCTGCATGCCCGGACCGCCCTTCGGACCTTCATAGCGGATCAGCACCAGATCGCCGGCAACGATCTGCTCGTCGAGGATGCTGGCCACGGCCGCATCCTGGCTTTCGAAAATCCGCACCCGGCCCGTGAACTTCAGAATCGACTCGTCGACCCCGGCCGTCTTCACGATGCAGCCGCGTTCGGCAATATTGCCGTACAGCACCGCCAGGCCGCCGTCCTGCGAGTAGGCGTGTGCACCATCGCGGATGCAGCCGTCAGCACGATCGTCGTCGAGCGACGGGTAGCGCATGCTCTGGCTGAAGGCCAGCGTGGTGCGCACCCCGCCCGGCGCCGCGCGGAAGCGCTCGCGCGCCCGATCGTCGCAGCCCGGACGCTTGATGTCCCAGCGGTCGAGCGCATCGCCCAGCGTCGGCGCATGCACGCTCGGCACATGGCGTTCGATCTTGCCCAGCCGGTCCAGTTCGCCAAGGATGCCGAGCACGCCGCCGGCGCGGTGCACGTCTTCCATGTGATATTTCTGCGTGGCCGGCGCGACCTTGCACAGGCATGGCACGCGGCGCGAGATACGGTCGATGTCGGCCATCCGGAAGTCGACGCCGGCTTCACTGGCGGCGGCCAGCAGATGCAGCACGGTATTGGTCGAGCCGCCCATGGCCACATCCAGGCTCATGGCGTTCTCGAACGCGGCCTTGGTGGCGATCGCGCGCGGCAGGACCGTCGCGTCGTCCTGCTCGTAATAGCGGCGGGCCAGGTCGACGATGGTCCGGCCGGCTTCGAGGAACAGCGCCTTGCGGTCCGCATGCGTGGCGACCAGCGAGCCATTGCCCGGCAGCGACAGGCCCAGCGCCTCGGTCAGGCAGTTCATCGAGTTGGCAGTAAACATGCCCGAGCAGCTGCCGCAGGTCGGACAGGCACTGCGTTCGACCCGGTCGACGTCCTCGTCGCTGACCTGGTCATTGGCGGCTTCGACCATGGCATCGACCAGGTCGAGCTTGCGCACCGTGTCGCCCCACTGCACCTTGCCGGCCTCCATCGGGCCGCCGGACACGAAGATGACCGGGATGTTCAGCCGCAAGGCGGCCATCAGCATGCCCGGGGTGATCTTGTCACAGTTCGAGATGCACACCAGCGCATCGGCGCAGTGCGCATTGACCATGTATTCGACGCTGTCGGCAATCAGGTCGCGCGACGGCAGGCTGTACAGCATGCCGCCGTGGCCCATGGCGATGCCATCATCGATGGCGATGGTGTTGAATTCCTTGGCGATGCCGCCGGCTTTCTCGATCTCGCGCGCGACCAGCTGGCCCAGGTTGTGCAGGTGGACATGACCCGGCACGAACTGGGTGAACGAGTTGGCAATGGCAATGATCGGCTTGCCGAAATCACCGTCCGACATGCCGGTAGCGCGCCACAGTGCGCGGGCACCGGCCATGTTGCGACCGTGGGTCGAGGTTCTGGAACGATAAGCGGGCATGGAGCTGTCCCTTTTCCCTTCAGCAATTGATGTAGTCGGGTGCGGCTGCCAGATGGCCTGGCGCCCCCGTTTCTGTTGTCTGTCGCGTCGCGTCGGGGTCACCGCGCGCGCTGGCCCGGCCGGCCCGGCGCCATGCGCGTCGGGTCGCGGGAGAAACCTGGGTACGGCTGTGGATGTACCTGCGAGCTCGCCACATTGTGCGCGGAAATGCGGGCGGCCGGAAGTCTCCGCCGGTGAAACGAAAAACCGGCAGTTCCCGCTATATAATGCCGCCTTTCTCTACAGGGCCAAGGTTCAGGCATGCTGACTCATCCGCAGTTCGATCCGATTGCCATCAGCATCGGTCCTCTGGCGATTCGCTGGTACGGTCTGATGTACCTGGTGGGATTCATTCTTTTCATCGTGCTCGGCAATCTGCGCATCCGGAAAGGCCACACCGCCTTTACCGGCAAGATGCTCGACGACCTGCTGTTCTGGGGCGTGCTTGGCGTGATTTTCGGCGGCCGGCTCGGCTATGTGCTGTTCTACAAGCTTGGCGACTACCTGGCCGATCCGCTCAGCATCCTCAAGGTGTGGGAAGGCGGCATGTCGTTCCACGGCGGCTTCCTCGGCGTGCTGGTCGCCTGCGCGCTGTTCGCCCGCAAGCACCGGCTGAGCTTCTGGGACATCACCGACTTCGTCGCGCCGCTGGTGCCGCTCGGCCTGGCCACCGGCCGGATCGGCAACTTCATCAACGGCGAGCTGTGGGGTCGCATTACCGATCCGTCGCGACCGTGGGCGATGCTGTTCCCGCAGGCACGCAGCGAGGATCTGCACGCGGCGGCAGGCAATCCGCAGTGGCATGAATGGCTGGCCCAGTATGGCGCCCTGCCGCGGCACCCGTCGCAGCTGTACCAGTTCGCGCTGGAAGGCATGCTGCTGTTCGTGATCCTGTGGTGCTATACCGCACGTCCGCGTCCGCGCGCCGCCGCCTCGGCGCTGTTCCTGATCGGTTACGGTGCATTCCGCTTTATCGCCGAGTTCGCCCGCGAGCCGGACGACTTCCTCGGCCTGCTGGTCATGCACCTGTCGATGGGACAGTGGCTGTCCCTGCCGATGGTGGTGGCCGGCGCCGCGCTGTGGCAGTGGGCGCACCGTCAGGCTGGCAACAGCTTCTCGCGCTAAGCTCGTTCATCTGCCCGCCGCTCCTCCGCGGCGGGCCAACCCGTTCCCGGATCAGGACATCGTCGCCATGGAAAGTCTTTACCTGTTGATTCCGTTGAGCATCCTGCTGGTGTTCTGCATCGGCGCGCTGTTCTGGTGGGCGACCCACTCCGGCCAGTTCGACGATCTGGAAGGCCCTGGCCACAGCGTGCTGATGGATGATGACAAGCCCGAGCACGCCGACGCCGCTGATCGCAACGATCGCTGAGCCCGTCCCGGCCCTTCTGCTCCCACCCCGCATTCGCACAAACGCCTGTCGGAAAGTCGCCAATCCGCGTTTCTTCCCCGTGACGCATGGCATAAGTTGATAAGGCGAACCGCCTGATACCGGCTATCCCGCTTCTTCTGCCTCTCCGCCTGTAACTGGATCGCAGCCCACTGCCCTGGCTGCGCCATTGAAGTCTCCGCACGCCCCCCATTCGCCCCACGTCAACGGGAGCAAACCATGTTATTCGATTCGAATGTATTCAACATGATCGACTGGACAGTCAATGGTGTTGAACCCTGCACAGGCATGTATATTCGCACGATTCCCATTGCCAGCCTGCCCTCCTGCCAGCTGCAGGGGCCCACGCTCGATCTGGCGCTGCGTTTCAACCAGTTCAATGCCAATGACTATGGTTTTGGTGTCGGCTGGGAATTGACGCTGACCAGGGTCGATGTTGAAAACGGTGCAAGCACATTGATTCTGGCCAATGGCCAGCGTTATCGCATTCTTTCTGTCAGTGGCAACACCGTCAATCTGCAATACAAAAACACCCTGACTTTCAACTGCACCACGACCGGAACCGGGCAATATACCATTATCTATAAAAACGGTTTTATCGAGGAGCTGGTCAATTACCAGATCCGCACCCTCACCGCCCCCAACAACAAAAAAATCTACTTCAACTGGTACGCAGACCAGTCATTCAGCATTCAGGATGAAAACCAGAACCGGACAGGCAAGGGATATATGGTATCCAGCACCTGGCAGGGAACGAAGCATGTCGTGACCACACCCAGAGGATCAATTGCCTATGAAACCCTGATCATTGCCAATACCAGGCTCCGGTCTCTGGCTTCTGTGACCACCTTTATCGGCATTGGCCTTCTGGAGCTGTACACCGCCAAGTATCAATCACACAATGAGAAATATCTGTATATCACGGACATGGCATCGACGATAGACAGCTATCAACACGACGTCATAAAGTATAAAACGATAATGGCTCCGCCTGGCATGCCAGGCAGCATATATACAGTCAGTTCCGTAGAATTCAATATTTCTGGCACCTATCAAAAAGAAACTTTCATCAAAACCATCTATTCATTATCGACGGCAAATTACACCGGATACCCGCAGGTCACGACCTGGCAAAATGGTGTTGACAATCTGGAATCCCTGCCAGACAGCTTTTCCTTCAGCACCACAGCCACCACTGACAATAAAAGAAAGATTTTGTGCAGCTATAACAAATTCTACTTGCTGCTCAGTGAACAGCCGATGGCCCCCGAAGATTATCCAGACAGTAACAAACCGGGGAAGCTCGTCAAATATGAATACCAGCTGGTAGCCAACAGCGGCATTTCTTCCCAATCATCGACCTTTATGCTGCCCGTTACCATCAAGAAAATACGCCAGGATTACAACACGACGACAAAACAGCTGCAACAGATTTCATACGACACCCAGTATCGCTACGACAACTATTCAAATATTACCAGGTGCACCAACCCGGATGGCACCGTGGATGACTACACGTATTATCCCTCATCCGGTTCAATCCAGCAAGGTATTGTATATTGCCCTCCTGATCCGGGCGGTTTTGTCAATTACCTGAATAAAAAAACCACTACACCATTCAGCAACACACCAAATTACCTGCGCATATATACCTACACTTATATCGCCATTGCCAATACCAATCTGATTCAGCCGAGTGAAGTAACGTTTTCAGCTCTCGCCCGGGGGCAGCGCGAGATACTTATCGACTGGACCAAAGAAAAACACACATATCAGACCGACACCAGCAGTGCGTTCTATGGCACGCTGATCAAGACAGCGTTCACCATGCTGTATGGCACTGCCCCTTCGTTCACCACCACGACCACGATCAGCACGACGGCCTCCGGCAACAGCATCAACATTATCAACAGCCAGATCGGGTTTGATGATACGCCCAGCGTCCCGGTAAAAAGTTCTCATGTCGAAGTGTATGCGGCTGATACGGGTGACCTCATGCAGTCAACGGATGAAAATAACCTGACCAGCCTGTTCTCGTATGATGCACTGGGGCGCCCGACCAAAACGATACGCCCCTGGGGACCAGGTGCGAGTGACCAGGCAACGATCACAACCAGCTATGCCCCAGCCGCTGGAGAGACGCGCACGCGGGACAGCCGGGAGTGTTTTGACCGAGTCACCACCGTGAACAATCGGGGGGACCTGTTGACTGAAAGCTATAGGTTGACCACAACGGACCCGAAAGGGGTGCCCACAATCAAAGAATTCCTGATGGTTGAGAACACGTACAACACCCTGCTCCAGCTCGAGAAAAGCATTACTCATGATTACAGCCAGGATAAAAAAATCAGCCTGAGCGCAACAACAAACTACCAATGGAATATTTTTGACGAGCTGCTGTCCCAAAAAAATCCGGACATGAGCAATGACAGTTATACGTATGACTTTCTGGGAAATACCATCAGCGTGCTGCATCAGCCAGGGGACAGTGAAATCAAATCCGTCTACAACAATCAGGGTGCCATTATCAAGCGCACACGCAGTTCAAACTGGAAAGGCAAAACAGTCACTGGCGATGTGGAGAGATTCTACTACGATGGCTACTGGAATATTTTGACTCATGCACATTCCCAGGGAGAAACGCTGGACTACACCTATGATGTGCTCGGCCGCACCCTCACGCAAAAGGGAAGTACCAGCGGCAGAAAAACCTATCAGTATGCCCCCCATACCACAGCGGCGCTGGTCACCATAATCAGTGTTGATGATAATCTGATGGGAGAGCGCCGCTACGACGGGCTGAGTCGGGAAATTTCTTCAACCGTGGGCAAGGCGATAACCCAAAGCACATATGCCGGCTCCACGCTCCTGACACAACCGCGTACCGTCGCCATCAACGGCGGCCGGACATTCACATACACATACAATGCCGGGCTGAACCAGCTTGCGGCAAGAACGGTCACACCGAGCCCCAGCACGCAGGACCCTTCCCCCGCCCCGACAGGAAGCCGTGAATATACATTTCTGCAGGGAAGTGGCCTGCCAGCCAGTGCCCGCAACGTGACCGAAAGCCATACCCGGGAATTTGGCTATGATGACTTCAACAATCTGGCCAGTGAAAAAGGAAACTATTCCCTGCCAGTCGTGGCCAGAAGGCAGCCTTACAAAAACACCATCATCTCAACGGTCCGGGGGCTTCCCCTCAAGGCGGATGTCCAGTTGATTGATCCGGATGATACCAGAAAAACCGTCATCATCACCAAGCGCTATGCCTACCAGTCCAATGGCGGCTTCCTGGTCCGGGAAGAATACTTGATCAACAATCAACTCCGCTCCAGGACTGATTACACGCGAGATGAAACGGGAAATTTGACCAATCTGGATATCTACGGCCACGTCGGGGATGGCAGTAGTACAGCCACCCCTGTCACCGATCGGAATGCACAGTATTTTGCGCGGATTCGCACCTTGTTTTCCTACGCCGAATTCAATCTGCTAAAAAGCAGAAAACATTTATGCACCAAACTCACCTCCCCCATCATCGAGCAGCAACTTGCTTACAACCAGATGGATTTGTTGAAAAAAGTCATTACCACCACTGGCGGCACACATGCATTAAGCTGGACAGAACATTACAAATACACACAATCAGGATCTCTGTCAAAATGGCAAAAATCCGGAAACATAAATTTTCAAGATCCATTTTCCCACTGGATAAATTCACAATCTTTCTCATACAGCACATCCGGAAACATCATGACAATCGATGCCGAGCATTCAACCGGAAGATTGCGCATCACTTACGATTACACAGACAATATCACGCTGGGAAAAATCACTCGACAGGCCATTGACAGCAGAGGTCAACCTTACGGCAAGGCAACCACAGTCAGCTATACCACTGACAGCGAAGGCAATGTGACCTTCGAGGCCACTGACGAACCCGTTACCAGAAATGAAACCACATACACCTATACTGGAGAGACAAACTTTTCATCCATCAAAAAGTCGAGCAGCACATCAACGAATTATTTGAATTCGGCTTACCACTACGATGCCAACGACATGATTCTGACCATAGAAAAGTATCCGGGAACCGGACAAACAGAGATAAATTGCCGATACTACCTGTTCAATGAAGTCATCGCAGAATGCATTTACATCGACAAATCAAGAGCCACAACAAAGTTGTACAATATTTTTCATCGTGGCAACAATGAAACACTGATGATAAGCAGCATCAGCCCGGATCAGAAAATAACAACCTACCCCTGCCTCAATCAATCAAACGGCAGCCAGATCGCAATAGGCGAGTACTTTCCGCAGATGGAGAGAATGGAAAGGGGACCACTATCGAGGGTTTACGTCCCCCAATACCGCTTCTATCTGCAGGGGCAAAATGCTTACGGATTTGTATTCAGAACGCAAAGCAGCGTAAATCTGATCTTTCCCATGTACAAATACAACAAGAAGACAGATAAAATGGTGGAAACCCGTGAAATTCCCCATCCCCCCGCATAGCAGACAAGGTGGACACCGACCGCCGCATTGGCGGAATCCGGCCCCTTTCATTTCCGGCAGCGGAGAATTCGTCCGTTTTCTGCGGCGAGATTCATGCCCGGTCTGCGCAGGCTACCTGTCCAGCCTTCAGCCAGTCAGCCCACTGCACCGCCACGCGGCTGGCTTCATGCCGCTCCTCCATGTGCCGCCTGGCCGTACAACTGAGTGCCAGCGCAAACTCCGGCGAATCGACCAGCCGGGCAATGGCATGGGCAAGCGAATCGGCGTCGGCCGGGGGCACCAGCAAACCATCCACGCCTTCACGCAGTCGCTCCGGCACCGCACCGATCCGTGTTGCCACGCAAGGCAGGCCCTGCGCCATGCCGACCAGCAACGCCTCTCCGCTGCCCGGCAGCAACGCCGGTTCGACCAGTGCATCGACGCCGCGCAGGCGAGTGCGCAATGCCGCAGCCGGCGCTGACGGCAGCCATTCGATCCGTGAAGACAGATTCAGCTGGTCAGCCCGGCTTTTCAGCTCGCCGGCCAGCGGCCCGTCGCCAATCAGCAGCAACTGGAGCGGGTAAGCAGCCTTGACCAGCTTCGCCATCGCTTCCAGCAGGGTGGCGTGGCCACTGGCGGCGACCAGCGGGCCGACCGCCATCAGCCTGAATGCCCCGCTGCGGGCCCGCGGCGGCTGCCAGTCGTGACGAAGCAGGTCGATGGCCGGCGGCACCAGCACGGCGGCCGGCACGCCACCTGCAGCCAGCCAGTGCGCCTGCGCATAGAAACTGTCGCACAGCACCTGTCCGTCCGCCGGCGGGCTGGCCAGCCCGGTGCGCGCCCACCACAGACAGGGAATCCCCAGCTCGCGGTGCAGGGCACGCCCCAGCCAGACCGATTGCGCGTCCCCTCCCAGCAGCAGGCTGTCGACTTTTTCCGCCCGCAGGATGGCCGCCATCTCGCGCGCCGCGCCCAGCCACGGCCAGTGGGCGCGCGGCAGCCCCCTGAGCCGCCACGGCCGCCGCAATGCCGCCGGCCACCAGCGGGCACCGGGACGGGGGCTGACCGGCACCACGGTAATGCCGACCCGCGTCAGCGCCTGCTGCCAGGCCGACTGCACACCAAGCGGGTCCGGCACGGTCGCCTCCGCCACCCAGCCGAGACGACGGAGCGGCCAACGCTGCTGCGGTGTGGCCGGTGACGGGGTATACAGCGCCGTGTCCATGACGGGCTCCGGGTCGGGAACTGACTTCTTTACCTTGTCGCCAGGCAGCAGGCTTTGTCAATGAAACAATGCACCAGCCCCCGCAAACAGACAAAAAGCCCCGCCATGAAGACGGGGCCGGGTGTTTCGGGCAGCGATGCGGTTTACGCGCCCAGCGCGCGGAAGATCGCGTCGCGGATGCCGTCGACCGAGCCCACGCCCGGAATCTTCACGTACTTCGGCGCGGTCCTGTCGCCGGATGCGGCCATGTCGGAGTAGTAACCGACCAGCACTTCGGTCTGTTCGTGGTAGATGTCGAGGCGTTTCTTGACCGTCGCAGCGTCGTCGTCCGGGCGCTGGACCAGGTCTTCTCCGGTTTCGTCGTCCTTGCCGGCCACTTTCGGCGGGTTGAACTTGATATGGTAGGTACGGCCCGACGGCAGGTGGATGCGGCGGCCCGACATGCGCTCGACGATCTCGCTGTCCGGCACGTCGATCTCGACCACGTAGTCGATGTTCACGCCGGCAGCCTTCATCGCTTCCGCCTGCGGGATGGTGCGCGGGAAGCCGTCGAACAGGAAACCGTTGGCGCAGTCGGCCTGGGTGATGCGTTCCTTGACCAGACCGATGATGATTTCATCCGAGACCAGCCCGCCTGCATCCATCACTTTTTTCGCTTCCAGGCCCAGCGGCGTGCCGGCCTTGACCGCAGCGCGCAGCATGTCGCCGGTGGAGATTTGCGGAATGGCGAATTTTTCGGTGATGTACTTGGCCTGGGTGCCCTTGCCGGCACCCGGTGCGCCCAACAGGATCAGTTTCATGTGTGACTCCAACGTAGAAAAGACAATCGTGTTCTTGTGTCATCGGGCAGCGAACAGCCGGCGGACACGCTCGAGATCGTCGGGCGTGTCGACACCGGGTGCAGGCGCGCCGGCCAGCGTGGCAACCGTGATCGGGAAGCCGTGCCACAGCACCCGCAACTGTTCGAGGGCTTCGATGCTCTCGATCGGTGCGGGGGACAGCTCGCGGTACTGGCGCAGGAATCCCGCCCGGTAGGCGTAGATGCCGACGTGCCGCAGGGCGGGGTGGTCCGCCGGCAGCACGGACCGGTCCGTCGCAAAGGCGTCGCGCGCCCAGGGCAGTGGTGCCCGGCTAAAGTAAAGGGCGCGGTTATGACGGTCAAGTACGACTTTGACCACATTCGGGCTGAAGAAGTCCGCCGCATTGTCCAGCGGGTGCGCAGCGGTCGACATCGGCGCGTCGCTGTCATCCAGGGCTGCGGCCACGCAGTCGATCACCCCGGGCTCGATCAGCGGTTCGTCGCCCTGCACATTGACGACGATCTGGCCGTCGGCCAGCGCCAGCAGATCGGCGACCTCGGCCAGCCGGTCGGTGCCGCTCGGGTGGTCGGCGGCGGTCATGACCGCCTCGACACCGTGTTCGCTGCAGGCCGCCAGGATGCGCGGATGATCGGTCGCCACCACCACGCGGCCGGCGCGGCTGCGCGCCGCCTGCTCGGCCACGCGCACCACCATCGGCTTGCCGGCGATGTCGGCCAGCGGCTTGTCGGGCAGACGGGTCGATTTCAGCCGCGACGGGATGACGACGACGAAATCGGCCGGCATCAGCCGACGTCCTCGTCTGCGGCGAGTTCGCGCGCATCGCTTTCCAGCATGACCGGGATATCGTCCCGGATCGGGAAAGCCAGGCGATCGCCCTTGCAGACCAGTTCCTGTGCGTCCTTGCGCAACACGAGCGGGCCCTTGCAAACCGGGCAGACCAGGATTTCGAGCAGTTTGGCGTCCATGTGCAGTCACAGTCCTTCGAGGGTTCGGGCCAGCCAGCGCCCGAGATCGGGTTCCATCACGGCGGCAACCGGCAAAGCCCAGATTCTAGCATCCTTGCCCTGCCGCAGTTTTACCGCGTCCTTTTCCGTGACCAGGATGGCGTCGGCATCGGGCATGTCGCCGTCGGCATAGTGATGGTGGTCGGGAAACGCATACTGGCGCGGATGCAGGCCCAGCGACGCCAGCGTGGCGAAGAAACGCTCCGGATGGCCAATGCCGGCCACGGCCGCGCAGTCCTTCCCGGCCAGATCGGCGGCCTCGCAGTACCGGTCCGGTGCAACCAGTTGCCAGAAACGCCCGGGGCGCAGTGTCATGACGAAGCCCGGCACGCCGGCCGGCAGCAGGTCCGGCCGCGCCGCGCCGTGGCTCACCACGGCGTCGACCGTCGCCAGCCGGCCCCGTGGCTCGCGCAGCGGGCCTGCGGGCAGCCGCCAGCCATTGCCGAGCCCGCGCGCGGCATCCAGCACCGCGATCTCGACATCGCGCGCCAGCCGGTAATGCTGGAGCCCGTCATCGGACAGCAGCACGTCGACATCGGGATGCGCCGCCAGCAGCGCGCGTCCGGCAGCAACGCGGTCGCGGCCGACCCAGACCGGGCAGCCGGTGGTCGCCAGCAACAGCGGCTCGTCGCCGACTTCAGCGGCCACACTGTCCACCGTCACGGCCATCGGCGCCTGGTGGCTGCCACCATAGCCGCGACTGATCACGCCGGGGTGCCACCCCTGCGCCCGCAGCGCATCAACCAGATAGCGGGTCAGCGGTGTCTTGCCGACACCGCCGACATTGATGTTGCCGACCACCACCACCGGTACCGGCAGGCGCTCGCAGCGCAACCAGCCATGGCGATACGCGCAGCGGCGCACACTGCTGACCAGGACAAACAGGGCCGACAGCGGCGCCAGCAACAGCGTCAATAGCGGGCGCGGCGCATACCAGTGCGCTTCGATCAGGCGGGACAGGCTCATGATGCCCGACGCGCGGTCGCGGCGAAGGTCACCCGGTTCAGGCCGGCCAGGCGGGCGGCTTCCAGCACCCGCATCACATTGCGGTGCGGCGTCATCTCGTCGGCATAGATCACCAGCGGATGGTCGGCGTTGCCGGCTGCCGCCGCTGTCAGCAACTTCGACAGCGTGGCGGCGTCAGGCAGGGCGAGCGTCTTGCCATCGCCGATGCGGACCTCGCCCTTCGCGTCCAGTCCGACCGCCAGTGGCGCGGTGGCGGCAACGCCCGGCCGGGCACCGAGGGTCGGCAGGTTCAGCTTGAGGTCGGCAAAGCGCGAATAACTGGTGGTCACCATCAGGAAGATCAGCACCACCAGCAGCAGGTCGATCAGCGGAATGAAGTTGATTTCCGGCTCGTCACGCCGGCGACCGCGACGGAAGTCCATCAGCGCGGCTCCGCATGCACGACTTCGACCAGTCGCAGCGCCTGCTGCTCCATGTCGAGCAGCAATTGGTCGGAACGGGCACGGAAATGGCGGTAGAAGATCATGCTCGGGATGGCGACGATCAGGCCGAAGGCCGTGTTGTACAGGGCAATGGAGATGCCGTGCGCCAGCTGCATCGGGTTCTCACCGGCCGGTCCCTGCGCCGCGAAGATTTCGATCATGCCGAAGACGGTACCCAGCAGGCCAAGCAGCGGCGCCATGGCGGCGATGGTGCCCAGCGTGGTCAGAAAACGGTCCAGCTCCGGCGACACGCCGCGCCCGGCCTCCTCGATCGCATCCTTCATGATTTCGCGCGGCTGTTCGGCATTGCGCAGGCCGGCGGCCAGCACGCGCGCCAGCGGCGCACCGGACGCCATGCGCCGGATCAGACCGTCATCGGCCCCCTGGCGGCGCCAGGTGTCCAGCGTCTCGTCGAGCAGGCATGGCGGGGCAACCACGGCGGCGCGCAGGCTCCACAGCCGTTCCAGGATGATGGCGAGCGCGATCACCGAGGCAAGAATCAGAAACCAGATCGGCCATCCGGCCGCTTCAATTATGGCCAACACGGGTACATGACTCCGGGCTTTAGCAAACGGTACACTTTACGCGACGCCGGCGATGACCGGCAACCATGAAGAAATTTCCCTGAAAAGTGAAATTGCAGCCAAATGCATGTCCGGCAAGGATTTTTTCATGTCATCCACAAAAGCTGTGGATAACATTGTGAGCAATGTACCCCCACCCCGCTCCAGCCAGCGCCAATACTGGCTTGCAGCTGATTTGCCTGTTTTGTGTGCAATTTTTCAGAATCGTTTAAAATCAACGACTTGAACAACCCTCTCTTGCCATTCCTCCCGGCCAGCCCACCCCGCGCCAGCGCCGGAAAAGCTTGTGGATGACTTGACAACACAACGGAGAATCGTCCCGTGCCCTTCCCGGACGCCAATGTCATCAGTGTTTCCGAACTCAACCGCCTGGCGCGGGACTTGCTGGAGTCCGGCCTGCCGGCCCTGTGGATCTCCGGCGAGATTTCCAACCTGACGCTGGCCGCGTCCGGTCATGCCTATTTCTCGCTGAAGGACGAACGGGCGCAGATCCGTGCCGTCATGTTCCGCAACCGCCTGTCCCAGCTGGGTTTTGTACCGAAGGAAGGCATGCGGGTCGAAGCGCGCGGCACGGTCACCCTGTACGAACCGCGCGGCGACTACCAGGTCAATCTGGCCGAGCTGCGCCAGGCCGGGCTGGGCGCGCTGTTCGAAGCGTTCGAGAAGCTGAAGGCCCGGCTGGCGATCGAGGGCTTGTTCGACAATCGTCACAAAAAGCCGTTGCCGGCCCACCCGCGCGCCATCGGCATCGTGACCTCGCCGCGCGCAGCCGCATTGCGCGATGTCGTCACCACCCTGCGCCGCCGGGCGCCGGGCATCCCGCTGATCCTGTACCCGGCCCAGGTTCAGGGTGAGGCCGCACCGGCGCAGATCGTCGCCGCCATCGAGGCCGCCGGCGCCCGCCAGGAAGTCGATGTGCTGATCGTGTGCCGGGGCGGCGGCAGCATCGAGGATCTGTGGTCATTTAATGATGAGCGGGTGGCGCGGGCGGTGTTTGCCTGTCCGCTGCCGGTGGTCAGCGGCGTCGGTCACGAAACCGACTTCACCATCTGTGATTTCGTTGCCGACCTGCGCGCCCCGACGCCAACCGCTGCCGCCGAGCTGACCAGCCCCGACCGGGCCGCGATGCTGGCGCGGCTGGCGGAGCTGCGTCGTCACCTCGACCATGCGCTGCGTCGCCGGCTGGAGAACGCCGCACAGCGGCTCGACCAGCTTGGACGCCGGCTGGTCCACCCGGGTGCACGACTGAACCAGCAGCGCGAGCGGCTGGCGGCCGATGGCCGGCTGCTGGAACAGCTGATCCGCTCGCGGCTGGCGTCCACGCGGCAACGGGTCGACGGACTTGGCGAGCGGCTGCGCCGTGCAAGCCCCGACCTGCCGCGTCGCGCCGAAAGACTCGCCCGCGATGCCGCCGCGCTGACCCGTGCCCGCAACGGCCTGCTGGACACGCACCGCCAGCGGCTGGCCCGGCTGGCCGACCAGCTGGCAGCCCTGAACCCGGCGGCGGTACTGGCACGCGGCTATGCCATTGTCGAAACCGCCGATGGCCACGCCGCCACCGATCCGGCGCAACTGGCACAAAACGAACGGGTCACGCTGCGGCTGGCGCACGGCAGCGTCGATGCGCGCATCAGCCATCCACCACGCCAGCACGAGCTGCCGCTGTAAGAAACGAGGGCGGATGCTGCATGCATCCGCCCTCGTTTTGCTGCTTTACGAGCCCACCTTGACCCGGGTCCACAGCCGGGTCAGATAGCGCCGCTCCTTCGGCTCCAGCTCGCGCAGCACCGTCCATTGCCGCACCGTGGCCGGCGCCGGGTTGATGACCGGATTCGCCTTCAGGTCCGGCCGGAAAAACGCCGTGGCGGTGCTGACCGGATTGGTCGCGCCATTCAGATTGGTCAGTTGCGCCGCATTGCGGCCTTCCAGCATGAAGTTCATGAACTGCAGCGCCAGATCCGGGCGGCGTGCACTCTTCAGGATCGCCATGGTGTCGACGCCAAGTTCATTGCCCTCGCGCTGCGGCACATTGCCGATGCTGAACTTGCGCTTCGCTGCGCGGGCATCTTCCTGCGCCTGGAAGAATTCGGTCGAATAGCCGAGCGATACCCAGATATTGCCGACCGCCAGCTCCTTCAGGTAACTGGCATTGGAGAACGTCGCCCAGTACGGCCTGGCCTTGCGAATCACCGCGGCGGCCTTGTCATAGTCGGCCAGATTGCGCGTGTTCGGGTCGATGCCCAGGTACATCAGCGCCGCCGCGAACACTTCGCGCGAGCTGTCCAGCACCGTGACCTTGCCCTTGACCTTCGCCAGCACCGCCGGATCGAAGATCACTGCCCAGCTGCCGGCATCGACACCGCGCTTTTTCAGCGCTTCGACGTTGTAGCCGACGCTGGTCAGACTGAGCACGGTCGGCACGGTATAGGTGTTGCCCGGATCGTATGACTGGTTCAGATAGGCCGGCGCCACATTGCGCAGATTCGGCAGCTTGCCGTGGTCAAGCGGCAGCAGCAGATGCTGTTTGGCCATCGCCTGGATCACGAAGCTGGACGGAAACACCATGTCGTAACCCCTGGCGCCGCTGGCCAGCTTGGCCAGCATCTCCTCGTTGTCACCGTAGAAATCCTGCACCACGCGGCAGGCGCACTGCCGCTGGAAATCGTCGAGTATCTTTTGCGACAGTGAGCCGCTCCAGTTGTACAGATGCAGCACATCGCCGGTTCCCGCCAGAGCGGTGGCGGACATGAGCGTCAACAACCAGGCCAGTTTCTTCAATTCGATTCACCTCCACAGTTCGGCGCCATGCGCCACGGACAACCGCCCCCGCGCACCGGGTGCGCGAGGGCGGCAGACAGGCCGGGACACGCCCGGCCAGAAAGGATCACGCGCCGGTCCGCGCGTGGCGGACGCTGTCGAGGGCGCGCAGGAACAGGCCGCTGTCGGCCCCGTTCAGCAGCGTCGCATCGGACAGCATCTGGCGGAAGCGGCGCGCGCCGGTCAGGCCGGTCATCAGGCCCAGCGTATGCCGGGCAATATCGCGCACCCGCCCGCCGGACGCCAGATGGGCATCCACATAGGGAATAAAGCGCTCGATGATGTCGCAGCGATCCGCTTGCGGGTGGTCGTCACCGTAATAGCGGGCATCGACGCCGGCCAGCAGATAGGGATTGTGATAGGCCTCACGGCCGATCATGACGCCGTCGACATGCGCCAGATGCGCGTCGACCTCGTCCAGGGTGCGGATGCCACCATTGATCAGGATTTCCAGTTCGGGATGCTCGGCCTTGAGCCGGTACGCGTAGTCGTACTTCAGCGACGGCACCTCGCGGTTTTCCTTTGGCGACAGTCCCTTGAGGATGGCATTGCGTGCATGGACGATAAAAGTCCGGCAACCGGCTTCCGCGACCTCGCCGACGAAGTCGGACACGAAGTCGTAGCTGTCGACCTTGTCGACGCCGATGCGATGCTTGACCGTGACCGGCAGGCTGCACGCATCGCGCATCGCCTTCACGCAATCGGCCACCAGCGTCGGTTCCTTCATCAGACAGGCACCGAACGCCCCGCGCTGCACGCGCTCGGACGGACAGCCGACATTCAGATTGACCTCGTCGTAACCCCAGGTCTCGGCCAGCCGCGCACAATGCGCCAGATCAGCCGGTTCGGAACCGCCAAGCTGCAGCGCCAGCGGGTGTTCACAGGCATCGAAACGCAGATGGCGGCCGACATCACCATGCAGCAGGGCACCGGTGGTCACCATTTCGGTGTATAGCCAGGTGTGGCGGCTGATCTGGCGGGCGAAGGCACGGTAATGACGATCCGTCCAGTCCAGCATCGGCGCCACGGTAACGCGGCGGGGCGGGAGCTGGCCGGCAAATCCTTGCCCTGACTGGGTTTTGTCGTTGTCTGCAGCGATCTTGTTGCTGTCCATTTCTACCTGTTTTTGCCAGTTTTCGTCGCTTCTGTGCTACATTTCGTGCTACTTTTCGGTGCTGTAGCACCGATCAACGCATCTTCGTAGCACCGGAATCACTTCGCATGGCGACGATAACTAAGCATTTGAAATCAAACGGAGAATTATCCTACCGTGCTCAAGTGAGGGTCAAGCAGGGTGGGAAGATCGTCTTCAGCGAAGCCCGCAGCTTTCCCAGGGAACGGCTGGCGCGGGACTGGGCTGCACGGCTGGAACTCGAACTGAAGGGGCACGGCGCCATCGCCAGGCGCAAGATGGCCAAGGCTACCCTGGGGACGCTGATCGCCCGCTACGTGGCCGAGCTCGAACCGCACGGCAAGATCGGCCGGACCAAAGGCTACGTACTCGACAGCCTGCTGGCCCGTCCCATCGCCGACAAGGAAGCCCTGGCTCTCGACACACGCGACGTCATCCAGCATTGCCGCGACCGCCAGGCAGAAGGCGCCGGCCCGGCAACGGTACTGCACGACGTCAGCTATATGAAGTCGGTGCTCGAACACGCCAAGCGGGTCTGGGGCATGCCGGTCTCGGCACAGGCCGTGGACGACGCCATGGCAACGCTGCACCAGTTGCAACTGATAGGCAAAAGCCGCGCCCGCGACCGGCGCCCTACTCCCGACGAACTGGATCGCATCTTTGCCTGGCTCGAACTGCGGCAAAGCACAAGCAAGTCCTTCATCCCCCATGTTGATATCGTCCGCTTCGCCATCGCCAGTGGCATGCGCGCAGCCGAGATCGAGCGCCTGTTATGGGACGACCTCGACGAAGAGCGCCGGCTGATCCTGGTGCGCCAGCGCAAGGACCCACGCAACAAGGCGACAAACGATCAGTGGGTGCCGCTGCTGGGCGAAGCCTGGGATCTGGTCCAGGCCCAGCCACGAGATACGGACCGCGTCTTCCCGTACAACATCCGCTCGGTCGCCGCAGCATGGCAGCGAGCCTGCGTCGATCTCAACATCAACGACTTGCGGTTCCATGACCTGCGCCATGAAGGCATCAGCCGGCTATTCGAGGCAGGGTTGTCGATTCAGGAAGTGGCAATGGTGTCGGGGCACCGGAGCTGGAACAACCTCAAGCGGTACACACAACTGCGTCCAGAATCCCTGCACGACAGATTCGGGGCGCCGATCGCAACCAAGGAACCGCTGCCGGAAGGCGACGGCGAGGACCATGGCTGCTACCTGGGCGAATGGTCCTGCCAGGCTGACGTGCTGAACGCCTACAGGCTACGCCCGAAGGACGTCGCCGGCGTCGAGATCGTGTTTGCCGCAGCGTTTGAGGAAGAGAACCGCTTTGTGCTGTTCCGGGAGGATGGCAGGCTGTTCGAGGTTGCCAGCGGTGCTGACTGGCTGCCAGAGGCGACGACAGCCAACAGCATCAGGCACCGGGTGAAGACGGGGAAGATCGGGCGTAGCGGGAGGATGGATTTGTTTGCGTCGGAGTTGTTGGGGGTGCTGGAGGGAGGGCGGTAGATACGGTGAAATCTTTCCCCGACAGCCTACTAATGTATCCCGTGTAAAGCCCTCCCCTGCCAAGGTGCAACAGGAGCTGTCTATCTAGCAGCTTCCAGCGTCATCTCCATGGCACTCCGACTGCTCATGTGATACGTTCGTGAGTGATCGTGGCGCAATCTTCATTTTCTTTAAGGTGACCGTCGGGAGCGACGCATGCACATTTTAATCTAACATCAACTAAGTTTTGCTTTAGCTTCCGAGTGACAGAAAGACACCAAAATGAATGACTCTTTTGACGTTGTGCAAAAAAAACCATTGAATCTATTGGATTTAGATTCAAAAAACCCAAGATTTGGCCTTGACAGAAGTAAAATAGCAAATCAAACCGATATTCTTGATTTTATCGTTGATAACTTTGGTGTAGACGATGTTATTAGCTCACTTGCCTACAATGGTTATTTTGATGCAGAGCCTATTATTGCTAAAGCAGAAGATAATGGAAGATTCACTGTCATTGAAGGCAACCGCCGGCTTGCAGCATGCTTGATTTTATCAGGCTCGGAACGAGCGAAAAACCAAGCAAGAAGAACTAAAGAATTTGAAAACATTAAAAATGACGTTTGGGATGACAACACAGAGATTCCTGTTCATGTATATGAAAAGGGCCATGACCCAGTAAAGCTTCACTCTTACCTTGGCGTGAGGCATATCACATCAGCCAAAGCATGGGATTCATTTGCAAAGGCAGCGTGGATAAATGATGTTGTTTCAAGTGGCGCTATGACACTTGAGCAAATAAGTGAAGTTACCGGCGATAAAAACAGAACTATTCAGCGATTGCTTGAAGGTTACAATTTTATCCAACAGTTGGTAGACCAAGGTCGTTTCCACCCCGATGACAGCATAAGACGTGGCCGCGGAAGCAATCCTGAATTTCCATTCTCGTGGGTCTACACCCTACTTAACTATGGGCAAGTGAGAGATTGGTTAGAGATAGAAGGCAATAGTCCGACCGAAAAAAATCCGATCAAGGCACATCGGATCGACGATGCCAAAATGACAATGACGTATATGTTTGGCGATCGATCTACTGGCACGAGCCCGGCAATTAAAGATTCTCGCCAACTTGGATTATTGGCCAACGTTCTGGGCAGCCCGGCAAGACGAGAGCTGCTAAGCCAAGGTAAGTCCATAGAGCAAATCGAGGAGTTGGCTCGAGAACCTGTCGATCAATTGGCTCGATCTCTTGAGCAGGCAAGCGCAGCATTCACGCAAGCGATGAAGGTGATCTCAACAAGATCACTAACAGATAAAGAAGCGATGGCTATTGCTTCCTCAGCTAAGGATGTAGCTACGATGGGCGTGAATGTATTTAAGAGCCTTCAGTCTTACAGCGACCTCTCTTTCGATTAATACCATGCTAGTTTATAAAGATTCCTATACTTGGCAGGATAGAGGCTCGTTGCTTCAGACAGCAAGAAATGCTGATGAAGCTGAGTTGTTTGCAATTCTTAGAGGATCGACCCCAATAGACTCAGGAGTTAACGATGACATCATTGCAGATGTTCATCACGCGGATATTCATCACGCAGATAACCATCTTGATTTTTCTGATTGGTCATCTGAGGACTCTGCAATTGAAAATATTACCAGCCCCGTTATTGAAGAAATAGACCGTAGGGCATCTCTATTAGGTTGCGCATATCCTTTCTCTCGAAAAAAAGCATCATTATATTATAATGATTCTAAATCGCATATGTATGAATTCTGTTTAGCCATATCTTTACAGTCGGATATTTCATCAAAACCATGGAATCATTTTCCAATTCTTTTTGAATATGCCTCAGCCCAACTAGCGCAATATTTCTTAGGCCACTCGTCGTCATGCTATCGAACTGGTTGGCCTCCAAGCAACAAATCCATTAGGCCATCAAGATTTAAAGATTTAATTTCTATTCTGAACACAAGAACAAATGGCGAATTTGAATGGCGACCACAAGCACCACATGCAGTAGACTATAGCCCGCCTCACCAACACGTAAAAGACGAAGGAATGGATTTTATTGCATGGAAAGATTTTCCTGATAAACGGCTAGGCAATTTGATTCTTCTTGGTCAATGTGCCTGTGGCGACGATTGGGTTGATAAATTTGAGGACTTGAATGAAAAAAAAATAAGGCAATGGATTAATCCATTGCCTTCGGCAGGGTTTTTTAGAGTATTTTCAGTGCCGTTTCACATACCTGGCCATCATGTTTTTTCTCATGTCAATGCAATGGCTGGGTTAACATTTGATAGAGTAAGACTAACTAGATTGGCCGAAGAAAACTCCGTTGACTTCAATTCAAAATTTTCAGAATATATATTAAAAGCAATACATATGAAGCTTAATGCTTTCAAATAAAACAGAAGTTATCAACTTCTATCTCACTCCCAAATATTAGGTAAGCATTTTGCCACTGCCTCAAACAAAGGAGGCGGAACGGCATTGCCAACCACTTTATAACGATGCCTCAGTAAATTCGATAACTTTGATGATCCACTAGAGGAAAATTCAGGAAAGATCATGTCCCCCCCATGACTCGTATAATCACTTGTCATGCCTTGTAGTCGGGCAGCTTCACGAAAAGAAAAACGGCGAGCCGGCAAATCTTCTTTAAAGACCCACTTGTCCGTATGAATGCGCTCAAGCGAGGGGCTAATTGGGTGCAACGGCATATGTCGCATATGGCTGACAATAGTTTTACTTACCTCATCCCAGTCTCTACGACGGTTTCTTGATAGATAATACCAGTGAAATACATCTTCACAGAATTCACCTGTAGGCCAATCCGGCAACCCGGATAAAGCTTCACGAATGGTAACATAATCATGTTCACAGCCAGGACCATGTGTTGGCTGTGGGAAGCAATATTTTATCCCAAAGTCCTTTCTAATCCCAACAATAATAAGGCGCTTACGTTCCTGCGGCACGCCATATTCATGGGCTTTTAACTCTTTCCAAGTTACATCATAGCCATTCTCACCTGATTCTGAGAAAATTTTAAGCTGATCATCCAGCAAATGTTGATATGTAGAACGGCGCATGCCAGAAACATTCTCAACAATAAATGCTTTTGGCTGGATATACTCTAATGCGCGAGCAAATTCAATATAGAGATAATTAATTCTTCTGTTTGCTTCCCTAGCCCCGCCTTGGCTAAATCCTTGGCATGGATAACACCCGACCAGAAGCTCAGCTTTTGGGAAAAATTTTATATCCCGAACATCGCCCAAGACATAGTCTGTTTCTGGATGGTTGGCTACATAGGTATCCCTCGCATACTGAAGGACATCATTAGCCATCAGCACGTTGAAGCCAGCACGTATGACGCCAGCATCAGACCCACCGCAACCAGAAAAAAGTGACACTGCAGTTGGCATTTTGCCTCCAAATTTTTCTGCATTATATCTGAGCCAGTAGCCTTGCCACCCAGCAATCACAACTGGCTCTTCTCCCAGCAGTTCCTGGCCGCCTCACGTTGCCGGTCGATATGCCGAGCAAGATCATCCACATGCACGCAGACGGGGGCCTTCTGGCTGTTGTTCAACCTGAACGTCGGTACCGGTAGCTGATTGAGCCCGGCCAGCCGCCGGGCCTTCGCCGGCGACAGGCTGAAGTACTGTTCGCAGATCGCATCCAGCGGAATGACGGTCTTCTCGAACTGGGCCATGAGCAAAAGAGTCGTGTTCATGCATCATCACCCTTCATGCAGGAGCAGTCGCCACGCAACATTTCAGTGACTTTCTTCTCGTAGCTACCCGGAACCAGCTCGGAGGCTTGGCAACTCGGGCAAGGTTGTCTCTGATCCTCCCCTGTCCCGCCGCAGTACCAGCAGGGCTCTGGATCGGTGCCGTGCGGCACGTCGCGGCGGTCGGTCATCTCTGGCTCCCCGTCGTAGCACGTGAGCCACCAAGTGCCTGGGTCAGTCGACCATGAAACTGCCGCCACTTTTCCGCATCCGGTTCCAGTGCTGCGATCTGTGCCTGCAAGCTGGCGATCTGCTCGACCTGCTGCTCGATGAGGTCAAACAACCGCCGGCGGCGTGCGGGCCTTTTCTCCAGTTCAGCAATGCGGTCAAGCATGGCTATGACAACCGGCGGCGCCACTACAGCCACCAGTGCAGTCCATGGCTCCGTCGTGCATGCCGTCCTGATCTGCTTGGCTGTGTGGCCGGCGTAGGTGTGATCGGTCATGCCACGCCACCTTTCCCGCTGATGATGTCGTCCGCAGGCCCGGTTGTCTCGCCGCACTCAGGGCATAGCGGACCGAGCGGTGAACGGCCACCGAGATAGCGAGCATCGTCGCTGCTGCCGATCCAGTCGCAGGCGTTGCACTGGATGGTCTGTGGTGCCTCTGGCACGGCGGCGAGCATGGCGCTCGCATTCCATGCATCCTTACCGAACTGCCGCATGCCATCGCATGCAGTGCTCTGTTTGGACTGGAACCATGCGTTGTAAGCGGTGTCCTCGTTCGCGGCCGTCTGAGCGGTTGCCAGCTCCGGCCCCGGTTCGTCGGCACCCGGTACCCGAATCGGCACAAACTCAGCCTGACCCAGCCCGTACAGCAACGCGCCTGGCTGCTCAATCACCAGCAGCATCCAGTCGGCAGTCGGCGTCAGCCGAACCCAGTGCGGGCCTGGCTTCACCTGATTGGCGGTAAGTGTCATGCCAGTGCTGCCTGCTCAAGCGCGCAGCGCAGATACGGATCCAGATCCCCCTGCCCGGCCAGCCAGCGGCGGTAATCAACAGGCACGTCGGCGATCAACTCCCCCTTGTGCTTGCCAAATGGCATGGTACGCGGCACGCGGGCAGCTTCCGAGTGTTGCCACAGCTCGTCCAGCGTGGCCGGATTGCCAAGGCGGTCCAGGATGTGGGTCAGCAGGTGTGCCAGCATGAAGACGTCCGCAGCGGCACTGTGAGCATCGGCGGCGTACTGCCTAGCGAATCGCGGGTTGAGCATGTACAGCATGGCAGTCTGCTTGTGCGAGTCCGTTTCGGGCCATAGCGCGCGGCACAGTGCCAGCGTGTCGATCCGGCGTATAGCCGGGCGGCCGATGACGTTCCAGTCGAAGTCGATGTTGTGGCCAACCAGATATTGCACATCGTCTGGCAGCCGGAAGTCGGCCGACGGCGGGCAGTGTTCGAGGTCGTCGTCGGTAATGTGGTGGGTAGCCATCGCCCCGAACTCGATGGGGGTCGTCGGACGGAAGCGCTGGCAATAGGTGCCTTCGGTGCGCAACGGTGCCAGGCTGGTGACACGCATCCACGCGGCCTCGATGACCTGCGGCTCGTGCAGGCCGGTTGTTTCTGTGTCGAAAATCAGGGCTTTCATACAGGACTCCTTGTGGTTCGGGCGTGGCCCACGGGATAGCAGCCGAGTGGAAGCTATCCGGTAGGCCCAGCTTGAGCCGGGCATGAGTTCAGGAAAAGAGGCTGGCTGCGACCTTGACCCAGCCCACCGCCGCTATCGCGCCAGTAGCAAAGCCAAACCCGGCGCAGGTGGACAGGAAGACCAGCCTCAGCAGGAACACGATCACACCTTGCCGAAGTAGACCGGTACGCCCGACTCGGCCTTGATGCGCTCGATCATCTTTTCGGTCGCGCTTTCCAGTGCCTTGTCCGGGCGATTCAGGTCGTACCAGAGCTTGAGTTCGCCGCTATTGCGGTCGATGCGGAAACGCAGGAACGCTTCGATGAAGTAGGCATCGCCGCCAGCGAACGGCTGCAGGCCAAGGCCGAAGCGCTCGAACATTTCGAGCCGGCCCTTGGTGTTGTTGTCGCCTTCTTCGACGAACTCGAATTGCACTTGACCGTTCTGCACCCTGGTACTGCTGCGGAAGCGCACGGTGCTGGTCATTTCCAGATTGCTGGCGAATTCCAACAGGGCAGCAGCAGCCGGGTACTGGCGACTGGTATCGGCCGGATTCTGACTGGCGATATTGGCAATGTTGTCCTGCAGGAAGCGGGCGAATTCCTCCTGGCCCATCTTCTTGCCGTTATTTGCCAACCAGTTCGACCAGTCGACCGTTTTCAACGGTGCGTACAACGCGGTGAAGTCACAAAAGCCCGGTTCGACACCGGTGTGGCCGTTGATCACGGCCCTGAACTGCGTGCGCCCCTGTCCGTAGTCTGCGTCGACGATCAGTTGAGTCCCCCCCTCCTTATGCTCCTTGACGAATGTCAGCAGACTGTCGAGCTGGTGCAGCACCACGGAGCCGGTCTTGCGCAGCGGTTCCCAGCGGTAGCGCGTCAGCTCGTCATAGTTCCAGCCGCCATCGCTGCCAGGCAGCATCAGGACCGGCGTGCCAGCGATGTCGATCAGAAAGGGCTTGTTTGCAGCCTGGAGGGCAGATTCGACGATGTTCTTTTCAGTGTTCATGTGCGTGGGTGCTTTCAGTTTGGTGGTGGGAGAATCAGTTGCCGCCGACGACGCGCAACGTCGGGGATTCAGCAGGGGTCGCCTGCAGCGTCGGTGTGGTGGCTGGTGCGGACTTCAGTTCCAGATCACCCTGGCGCGGGTCTTGCCGCTGCAGCGAGCCGGACGGCGTAGCGAACATCAGTGTCCCGGTGCGCTTCTCCTGCGGCACCGTCTTCTTGATCTCGTCGGTCACCGTCACCACGGCGTCACCCTTGCTGGCTGGGTTGATGTCCAGCTTCAGCCACACGGCGCCCTTCTTGCCGGTGGCGAGCGAGGCGTTGACGACCTCGGCCAGGGTCTCGGTCAGCTCGGCCATCATCAGGCCGCCACGAATGTCGGCCAGTTGCTCGGTTGCGTTGCGCATGTGTTGCTCCTTCGGGATGGGTTAACGGATGGCCAGGCAGTCGTCGACGGCCTCACGCAGGGCAAAGGTCAGCGCCTTGCCGCGAGGCCAGCGGGCAAAACGGTCCAGGTGGATCACCCGGTGCGCCTTGATCCGTGCCCGGCTGTCAGGACACTTGGTCACGATCAGCAGCGCATGGGCCTGCCGGCCAGTGACCGGTTTGCGGGCAGGGACCTCACCATCCAGCACCTGCGCCACGGCGTGGTGGTGCTGCTCGGCAATCTGGGCAGCGACCCGCGCAGCGCAGGTCTTGCCACTGCCCTGCTCTCCAACGATTAGCAAAACGGGGGGCATTGAAAGCTCCTTGAGGGGGTCAAAAAGCGCCAACACGCGGGACCGCGTGGGCAAGCTCTGCCACGGCACACGCGGCAAAGAAAAATGCGGTAGCGAGGGCGCCACGCAGCAGGCTCAAGGCGCAGGGCGCGAGCACGTGGCCGGTAGCCAGCAGGAGGCGTTTCATCAGCTCACCCGCCTGAATACTGGAAAGACCGGGCGGCGGTGACGGCCGACGAAAACCGGGGCCTTGATGACCCAGCCGGTGCGGCGCAGTTCGCCGACCAGCTCATCGGTCAGCAGCAGGATGGTCATAGCCATGTCGACAACTCCTAAGCACGTTTTGTGTTTTTCAATTCAACACGGTTTGTGATTTAATTGTCAACACGTTTTGTGCTTCCCAGTTTCCCTGCGGCTAATCCGCCACAGTCAGCGCCTCGCCTTGACCGTGGCTTGCACCGGGCCTACCATCCACTCGTCACGTTCAATAGCGTGATACGGGCTTGGTCGCCTGGTGACGTAGGCGGACTCCGCCGCGCAAGCGGTTTTTTTGTGTCCGCAGCATGGTTATGCCCTCTATGGGCGGGCCGTGCGGGAGGGGGCAACCCCTGCCGGTCCTACGTCCGGTCGACCAACCCGCACGGTTCCGCTCACCCCGTTTGGTCGCGGGGTACGGAAATCACAATCCGTACGTAGGAGGTCTGTTATGACCAAGCTCCCCCAAGGTGTCCCTTCTGTCTTCGACTTCAACTTGCACCAGGTTCGTGTCATCACATTGGATGGTTTACCTTGGTTTGTTGCCTCGGACGTGGCTGCTGCATTGGAATACCGAGACGCTGCAAACATGGTTCGTAATCTGGATACAGATGAAGCTTCTACTCACATTGTGAGTACACCCACGACGAACCAGCATGGCTCATTCATGATTGAAAAAAGCGTGATCATCATCAACGAATCAGGCCTGTACTCAGCAATCCTCCGTAGCCGGAAACCAGAGGCTAAGCGCTTCAAAAAATGGGTAACGAACGAAGTACTGCCGGCAATTCGTCGTACTGGCAGCTATGGAGTGACCTACAGGATTCCGCCAGGGGACTTGGCAGTAGATGGGGTAGCGCTGGAGGATCTGCGGCACGAGCTTTGCTCGTTGCGAACTGTGGCACTGGAAGTATGTGATGTTCTTCAGTCGCTGACAGGAAACAACAGTGCCGGTTTGGTTGCAGAGCTGCGAGATAGCGCATCAGCCCTGCCCAGGCAATGGAACAACTTGAAGGCTTCTGGTGGTATTCGGGAGCCGATAGACTTGGCGAGCTAGCAAAAATTGAACTGCGCCCAAGACATGTGCTGTACTGGGCGCAGGCAAATTTTCTGTGTCTTCACACATGGCATTGCCCTCCACGGGCGGGCCTCGGCAAGAGAGAAAGCCTTGCCAGTACTATTTCTGGTCTACCAACCTATACAGTCCTACTCTACTCGTCAGCTCCCGAGACACGGAAATAGAGTTCTCATATAGGAATTTTAAATAAATTTTTACATCCTGTCTCATCCCTCACTTTACCTAGACGCTCCCACAAGGAAGATGCGTAATTGATTATATGCATAATTCGCAGAAAAATCGCGAAACAAAAAATTAAACCAATCTAATAGCAATTTAAATATAGCAACAACTTTCCTAATTTAAAAATATATAGGCACCCCGCTATTTTATATCATTTTATCTACTGCACCTCGGTATTCATTTATAACTGTCTGCAAATAATCACTGTACTGTATGATACTATTCAGCGCACCTACATATCTAGCAAAATCAAGCGTATTCACATGATCAAGCGTTCTATCTTTTCCTACATAAGAAGAGACGCTGACCGCAAATATTTCAAAATTTTCATACTCACCAATGAATATAGTAAATTTGGCAATACCTTCTGTAGGCATACACAACACCACTTCCGGTCTTTTAAACTGCAAAAGTTTTTTCGCTATTTGTTCTGCCTTATTCCCTGCAAGAGACAAGGTCATCTCATCTTTCTCAATACGCTTTATTATATTTTTGCAGGTAACTCCCAGCAATATGACCTCAGCAAAAAAAAAGTCCAATGTGGATTGAAGTTCTTTCCTTTTCAGAAAAGCAGAAACCTCTAGCGATCTCTTTGTCATTTCTGCAACATCTTTTTGTATTTCATTTGAATCTTCAACTGCTTTTTGGCTACGCCGAGCAGTTTCAATTACTATTATCAGCGTTGCAAATCCTAAAACAGGATTTATTATTCCTCCAAAGAAATCGCCAAAGGTTCCCCAATCACTCGTCTCATCAGAAAGGTGCAATCTTATAAACCTCATCCCGAAATATTCGCTATGAGAAATAAACTCAGCAAAAAAGCCGAACCAAAGAAAATAAGAAACGCTTAACACACCGGAGACAATTAAAACCAGACGCTTTATTTTTTTATATTCTTTCATAATAATCTTAGCTTTATTAAAATTTCTTTTCCAATATGATTTATTTTTTCAAGTGTCGCTATTAAACCACTTTTATCAAGACTGAAATAGTCACCCTCCGCGCCATACTATTTTTCCCAAAACTCTAACAAAAAACTCCCGCTCCCCTGTTGCATCAATATCCCGGTATTTAACTGAATTGTCACTATGCAAAATCAGCCCACCCGGCGCCTTGAAAATCCGCTTTATTAACCACTCATCTCCCAAGCAGACCGCATACACCTCACCATCCTTCGGTGCCGTGTCAGTGACATCAATCACCACCGTATCTCCAGCCGACAGATAAGGCTCCATGCTATCGCCTGCCATATACAGGGCCTTCAGATTACCGGGGACAAACCCCCGCTCATCCGCGTAGCTCTTGCGAAACGCCAACTGGTCATCTTCCCGGACGATCCAGTTCAATGCCCCGTCCGCCGACAGTTCCAGGTCGTAGCGGTCGATCAGCACATAGTCATCCTGGCTGAGTTCTTCGGCATGGTCGTAGGTAACGATGCGGCCAGCGCCAGTCAATTGCTCTTCCGGGCCGAACAGCATCTCTTTCACGGTCACGCCTAAAGCACGGGCGATCAGCTCCATGTCGTGCAGGGTGGGTTCGCGCGTATCGCGCTCATAGTTGCCGATGCGCGACTGCCCGTCCCATCCGCAGGCTTCGGCCAGTTGCTTCTGGGTCCAACCTTTTGTGTTTCTCAGGGTGGCGATGCGCTGTCCGAGTTTGATCATGTTTGACTCCATTACTGCATGAAGGGTGAAGCTATCACGCACCGTGTTTGCCAAAGGCGACGTTCCGTGTTTACAAAAATCACATACCGTGTTTTCATTGCCCGCATGAACCCCTCTCCTTCCTTCATCCGAGATGTCATTCAGGCGGCTGGCGGCGCACAGGCGATTGCCAGGCGTCGCGAGATCGGTCTGTCGGCCGTTCACAACTGGCCGCTGCGCGGCCGGATCCCGGCCGATCACTGCCCGACGCTGGAGCAAATGTGCGCGGGGACGTTCGTCTGCGAGCAGATGCGTCCGGATGTGGAGTGGTCGGTCATCCGTGGTCAGTCCACGGCGGTTTTCTCCTCTGCTGCTTGTCCTGACTCTTGAGCGGCAGTTCGCCGGTTCGCCCGGCGTTTTTTATTCATGCCTGCAGCGTAAGTCGTGGTGGGCGCGTTGAGAACCTTTGACGGTCTACGTTTCGGGCCGGGAGTGTAGGCAATGGGATTGCAGGACGCGATTAGGGCGGACGCCGACAGCTGGCCAGGGCTGCAGGAAGAGCTGAGCCGCACAGTCTGTGGCTCGGCTCAGGGGCTGCGCCACAAGCTGGTGGGCTACAAGGGCGCCAAGTTCTCGCCAGAGGAGCTGGCCATGCTGATGCTGGCGACAGGCAGCCGTCATACGGTGACTGCGCTGGCGCGGGAGCTCGGCGGCGTGTTCCTGCAACTGCCGCCGCTAACCAGTGGCGTGGACCTGTCGACGCTGGAAGCGGAATGCCAGGCAGTGACGATGCGACTGGCTGACATGTTCGCCGAGATCCACCAGGCCGTCGCGAATGACGGGCAGATCGACGGTGATGAACGCAAGCGCATCGAGGCGAGTTCACATGCGCTGCGCGAGCAGGTCCTGCGCTATCTGACGCTGTCCTTCCGGCTGTATGCACCGCTGGAGTCGCAATGACTGAGCCGCGCCGCCCTTTCCAGCTTCGGCGGTTAAAGGCGCAGGCGTGGCGAATCCGGTTCCTGCCGCCTGATCAGCAGCGGGAGGCAGGCAAGGCCCTGCTGAAAGCGATCAAGCATTACCTGGAAAGTTTGAGCGATGGCGCAGAACTACCGAGATCCGACGTTCGACATAGTAGCGGCCCGCGAAGCGGCCGCGCAGCGGGAAGCAGACAAAAAAATTGAGCAAGCCCGCCGAGAGGCGGAACGCCGCGCCGATCCACGCTACACGGCCATGCGGCGACGGAAGATTGCCCGACTGGTCAAGCGAGCCATGTCTGGCATACGAAAGTAGGCAGTAGACGGTTTCTTTTTCCTGGCGGCGCCAGCAGGCAATGCCAGCAGTACATGCAGTTCTTGGGGGCGAATCATGGGGGCGACGCTGGAAGGGGTATTGAACCAGTTCCGCGATAACAAGATGCCGGAGATCGGCGTGTCCGATCTGCGCGCCGACGGCAAGAAGCACATCTTCGGGCCGAAGCGGAAGGCGTTCTATCGCCTGTTCGAGTACGTGTCGCCCCGCACCGGTATGGTCTGGGTCAGTGGCACCTTCGGCCACAAGGATCAGTGGTGGAAGGTGGAACGCGAGGCGCTGGCGGATACGATGACACCCGAGGAGCGCGCTCAGGCCCAAGCGGAGTGGGCTCGCAAGGAGCAGGCACAAAGGGCCCGCCAGAAGCGGGTCCATGAACTCGCAGCCAGCCGTGCCCGACATCAGTGGGATCGTGCAAACAAGGGCGGGACCTCACCCTATCTGCAGCGCAAGCAGGTGGCCCGGCCGGAAAGCACTCGTTTCATGACGGACAAGGGCTGGGAGGGCTGGATCATCATTCCGTTGATCCGCTATGACGAGTCCCGGCTGGTCGGCGCCCAGAAGATCGCCCCCGCCAGACTGGAGGACGGCGGCGACAAGCGCTACAGCAAGGGTTTCGAGAAAGTCGGTGCTGCCTGCCGCCTGGGCGATGAACCAATGGATGGCGATGCGATTCTGATCGCCGAGGGCTACGCAACGGCGGCCAGCGGGCGCGAGGCAGTGGACTACGCGCACCCGGTCTATATGGCGATGGACAGCGGCAACCTGCCCCATGTGGCCCGGATCCTGCGAGCCAAGTATCCGAACAGCCCACTGCTGTTTCTGGCCGATGATGACTACCTGCCGAAGCGTGACGGCGAGCCGAACCATATAGGCATGCTCAAGGCCCGTCAGGCAGCGGCGGAAGCCGGCAACGCTGATCTGGTATTGCCCCGGTTCTCGGTCCGCCGGCGGGAAACGCGCGAGGACGACAGTCTGCCCGAGCTGACGGACTTCAACGATCTGCACTGTGCGGAAGGGATCGCGCCGGCCCGGGAACAGATCGCGGCGGCGATCGCCTCGCTGCTCTCCCCCACCCCGCTCAAGGAGACTGCGCCGGTACCTGCCGCCAACGACCCGGACGGGGGTGCGGGGAGTCTGGATGAAGCGGTGTCCGCTGAGCTGTACCGGCATTTCGCGCTGGTAGAGGGCAAGACGCGGGTTTTCGACCGGCGTACAGCGGTGGAATACAGCAAGGCGGCGTTGAAAGACCGCTTCGGTCGGGCTGCCGTCGATGCCTGGCTCGCGCGCGGCGACAAGCTGCTGATGACGCAGGCCGAAGTCTCTACTGTCAAGCGTGACCGGGCCGAGATCGAGCGTAAGACAGATGTCGAGCTGGTACCGATCATGCAGCGCTATGTCTATCTGGACGGCTCCAGCAATATCTGGGATGCGAAGCTCTACCGGGTGATCGATCAGGGGGCTGCCAAGCTGGCCATGGGCAGCTACTTCGATGTCTGGCGTGACAGCCCGGAGCGCAAGGTGCTGCCGTTCGATGCGATCCGCTTCGAGCCCGGTCGTGATCTGGGCCCGAATTACATCAACCTGTACCGTGGTTTGCCGCTGGTGCCGGTAATGCCTGCGGGCGACCTTCCGCGCGATCTGTGGGCGCTGCTACCACTGTTCCCCCAGTGCGAGGCGATTGTCGGCTTGCTGCAGCAGTTGTGCGGCTGGCGGCCGGCGGTCATCGAGTGGCTGCTCAACTGGATTGCGTATCCGCTCCAGCATGTCGGGGCAAAGATGGACTCGGCGGTGCTGATGCATGGTGACATTCACGGTTCGGGCAAGTCGATGTTCTGGGAGCTGTGCGTGAAGCCACTGTACGGCGAATACAGCACGACACTGGGACAGCACCAATTGGAAAGCCAGTACACATCCAGTCGCAGCCGGCGGCTGTTCATTCTGTTCGAGGAGGTATTCGCTTCCAATCAGAAGTACAGCCACACCGGGGTGCTGAAGCACATGATCACCGGCAAGACCCAGACGATCGAGAAGAAATTCGTGGACAGTTGGGAAGAGGAAAACCACCTGAATGCGGTATTCCTGTCCAATGCGATCCAGCCTTTCCATGTCGAGGCGCACGACCGCCGCTATCAGGTAGTCTGGCCAGCAGAGAAGCTGACCGAGAAGGTCAAGGCGGATGTGAGCTTTGAACTGGCCAATGGCGGACTCGAAGCGTTCTATGGTCTGCTGATGTCGGTACCGCTGACGTTGACGGTCGAGCGGGAGGAGCCGGTCAAGTTCGATCCGCACACCCAGCCGCTCATGACCCCGGAGAAAGCCCGGCTGATCCGCTATGGTTTGTCGGGCTGGGAGCTGTTCTGCTCCGAGTGGATGCGCGGCGATCTTCCCGCCCCCTTTGTGAGTTGTCTGGCGGATGATCTGGTGGCGGTATATCGCCACTGGTGCAACAGGTCGAGCGAAAAGGAAATGTCACGCAACAAGTTCGTGCAGGCGCTGGCGACCAAAGTACCCAAGGCACGACGCTGGTGGCGCTGGAAAGGCATGGGCAATGCGCGGCAAGCCCAGGTGTTCAAGGTCGGGCGGGAGGGTGCAGGCGTTGCTGAGATGGACTTTCTGGGCGACCATATCAACTGCTTCCGCGTTGCGGCGCGGGAGGCTGAAATAACCCTTCCCGAAGTAGCCTGATATGCAGCTTGTGCAGGGACTATGCAGGGTTCTGTGCAGGGCTGAAACCCAGTAACGAAGGGGGTTTGTGCAGCTTGTGCAGGGTAAACAGGTCACGTGCGGGTGCGCGTGGCCTTTTTTGTTTTCCCCCTACCCTTTTTCAATGTTTCAGGCGGGAGAAAAAATATCCACGCATGTATGAGAAATTACCCTGCACAGGCTGCATATCCTGCACAAAAGCCCGTCGTTACTGGATTTCGTGAACCCGGTTTGCTGCACATTACACTGCACAGCCCTGCACAAAGGGCGGCTCACTTTCTGGTGAAATTCCACGCGCCATGCTGTAATATATTGATTAATAAAACAAAGCCTGACTTGATTTGGCTAAAGGAGTCTCCAAGAGTCTTCACGGAGGCGAACGTGGTAAACCTGAATGATATTGATGAGGCCCTGCGGCTCTGGGCCGGCTATGTAGCCCGGCGAGAAGATGGTGGTCTCGGCTATGCGATGCAAAGCCTTTACCGGATGGTGGAGTCCGGCCCGGAACGGGCGGTCGGCTTCGGTATGGTGGTACCGTTTGCCGGCGTTCCGATCGATGTGCGCGACCCGGCCGAGCAGGAAAAGCTGGAACTGATCGAGCGGGTGGTCATGCGCGAGGTCACGCCATCGGTCAGGGTGGTTGTTCTGAGCTGGTATCTGGGGCGTGGGACTGTCGATCAGCGTGCCCGAGACCTGGGCACCACCCGGCGCACGCTCTACCGCTGGGTCGAGAATGCCAAGCTGGCAGTTGCGCAAAAAGTAGCCGCCATGCGCTATGGCGTTCGACAGACCGCATTCCCGATAGTGGCCGACCGCTACCGCCTGGCAGCGAACGATTAGCCGTTGACAGCCATGACACACTTTCGATAGCATCTAGGTACACTGTTTGTTTTTGCGTCCAACAAAAACCCGAGATTGCATGTCTCGGGTTTTTTGTGCCTGTCGCCTCCGCGCCCCGGTCGATCCATATCGTCGGGGCGCACCTCTTTATCGGGGGTCTCCCATGCGCATCGAAATGAAGGGCATCGAGACCCTGCACCGGGTGCTCGACAAACTGTCCGACGTCCAGCAGCGCCAGGTGCCGTTCGCCACCGCCAAGGCATTGAACGCGCTGGCCGAGCGGATCAGGATGGGCGAGCGCGCCGTGATGCGGCAGCGCTTTGACCGCCCGACCGGCTACACGATGGACAGCCTGTATATCCGCTATGCGAGCAAGTCCAAGCAGTACGCCGAGGTGAAGATCAAGGACTCGGCCTACAAGGCGGCACCGGCGGCGAACTGGCTGAATACAGAGATCGTCGGTGGGCCGCGCCGGCAGAAGCGCAGCGAGAAGGCGCTGTCCATCGCTGGGCTGGGCAGCTACTGGACGCCCGGGCCGGGTGCGGTCATGGATGGCTATGGCAACGTCGGGCGTGGCTTCATCGTCAAGATGCTGTCGGCACTCAAGGCGTTTGGTGAGCAGGGTTACATGGCGAACCGGTCGAAGAGCCAGCGCAGTCAACGCAAGGCACGCAACTTCGACATCTTCGTTGGTACGCCCAACGGGGAAGCGATGGGGGTATGGCAGCGCGTGGCCATGGGCCACGGCACCGCTCTGAAGCCGCTGATGTGGATTCAGAATGACGCGCCTGCGTACCGTATCCGCTTTCCGTTCGACAAGATCGCGGGCAACACCTTCAACGCGCACGCGCCTGCCGAGTTCGAGCGGGCGCTGCGCGAGGCCATGGCAACCGCGAGACCGTAGGTCGCCGGCGGCACCGGCCGGTGGGCTGGGAGGTCAGCGGGTCCTTCCCCCGCCTTCTCCCGACGCGGGTAATTCGAGCCGTGTTTTGGCGCTAGCCACGGGATTGCCAGGGACTTCCTTCCTTTTGCAATCCTAGTTTAGAGAAAACTACTGGCTGCTCTTATGCCACCTACCCACGCAACAGCACCAAGAGCTTCAAGGATGCTGATAGCCGCTGTTCCCCAAAAAATTTTTGATTTCTTGCTCGGCATCTTCGAGATCCATTTATTGATTTCCCGAAATGCATGGATAAAGAAAAAAGCACAAAGCATGTAAGCAAATAAAATCACGGCAACCGTAAGTATGCTGAAGTGAGCCGCTTGCACAGCCGGAATACTCAGCAAAGCTGTAATTATGCCTATCAATACCAAAGCCTCAGCGGTCCAGCTTCTGGTCATTTTCATCAGATCATTTGCAATAGCATCCGTGCTCATTTCCGCACCATCCAATTGAAATCATCAAGAAAAACCATGGTTATCCAGAATGGGCAAACTCGTCAACAAACGCGAACTCGCGCAGATCCTCGGCGTGTCCGAACGGACGCTGACCGAGTGGCAGCGTGACGGCCTGCCGATCGTGATCAACGCCGGCCGTGGCGCGTCCAACCAGTACGACACCGCGGCCGTCATCCAGTGGCGCATCGCCCGCGAGGTCAACGGCGCCAGCAAGGAAAGTCCGAAGGACCGCCTCGACCGCTTGCGCGGCGACCAGGTCGAGCTGGAACTGGCCGAAACCCGGCGGCAACTGGTCAACCTGGCCGAGATCGAGCCGGCGCTGGGCCAGTATTTTTCCGATGCCGTTGCGCTGATGGCCTCGATGCCCGACAAGTACGCGCCGCTGCTGAGCGAAGTGGCAACCGATCCCGATGCCATCCACGCCGCGCTCGAAGACCTGATTGAAGAACTGCGCCAGCAACTGGGTGACTATGAATTCCGCAACGACACTGATCGTGGCGCTGCTGAAGAAGCTGATGCGCCCGCCGCCCAAGATCAGCCCGGCTGAGTGGGCAACCACATACCGGCGCATGAGCGCCAAGGAATCGGCCTTTGTGGGCCGATTTTCGTTTTACCTGAACCCGTATTTCGAGTGGTTCCTGACCGAGATGATGCGACGCGACGTGACTCGCGGCGTGTGCCGGAAATCCGCCCAGGTCGGCTGGACCCAGGCCGTGATTCTCAACCTGCTGGGCTGGCTGATCCAGATCCGCAAGGGCACCGCCATCGTCATGTTCCCGAAGGAAGGGGCGGCGCAGGCATTCAACCTGGAAAAATTCGAACCGATGGTCGAAGGCACGCCCGAGCTGGCCGAGATCATCCCGACCAAGGGCCGGTCGAAGGACGTCAAGCAACTGTTCAAGAACTTCCTCGGCGGCTTCCTGAAGTTCGTCGGCTCGAACTCGATCTCCGACGTCAAATCGACCTCGGCCCGCTACCTGGTGGTCGAGGAACCGGACGACTGCAACCTGAACCTGCGCGGCCAGGGCGACGCCATCGCCCTGCTCGAAGAACGCGGCAAGACTTTCCGCGACGCCAAGCTCTTGATCGGCGGCACCCCGTCGATCAAGGAAGTGTCGTCGATCGACCGCGAGTTCGAGCAGAGCAACCGCTGTTACTGGCACGTCCCCTGCCCCGACTGTGGCGAATACCAGCCGCTGCGCTGGGAACAGGTGAAGTGGGAAAAAGACCCGCAGCAGCATGACCCGCTGTACGGCCACCACCGGCCCGACACCGCACGCTACTGCTGCGAGCACTGCGGCAGCCTGTGGAACGACGCGCAGAAAAACGCGGCGATCCGCGCCGGCAAGCCGGTCGAAACCGCGCCGTTCCGCGGCGTACTCGGGCTGGCGCTGAACGAGCTGTACAGCCAGATGCACGCCAGCCGGCTATCCGAACTGGTGGCGAAGTTCATCAAGGCAAACACCAAGCTGCGCACCGGTAACGCCAACGAGATGATCGTTTTCTACAACGCCACGCTTGGCGAGAGCTGGGAATTCAAGGACGGCCAGGCCAAGCCAGACGAACTGCGCGAACGCGGGCTCGACTACCCGCCGATGACCATCCCGCGTGGCGGGCTGATCCTGACCGCCGGCGTCGACGTGCAGACCGCACAGGGCGGCTGGCTGTCGGTCACCCTGCGCGCCTGGGGCCGTGGCGAAGAAAGCTGGCAGGTGCAATGGACCGACATCGCCGGCAACCCGCTCGACACCGAACCGCGCGACAACGACGGAAAGCGCCTCGACAGCGTATGGGACAAGCTCGACAAACTGCTGTTCACCCCGCTACGTCACGTCGACGGCTTCTACGTGCGGATCTCCGCCATCTCGATCGACTCCGGCGACGGCAACACCTCGGACGCCGTCTATGGCTGGGTGCGCAGCCGCCGGCGCCGCTATCCGGGCATCGAGATCATGGCCATCAAGGGCGCCAAGGCTGCCGGTGCGGAAATCTTCAGCCGCCCGCGGCCCTCGCTGGATACCGACTACCGCAACAGCAAGGTCAGCAAATACGGGCTGCGCGTGTTCATGGTCGGTACCGCAAAAGCCAAGGACCTGCTGATCGGCCCGAAAGGGCGGTTGACGCTCGACGGCTACGGCCCGGCGCGCTTTCACTTCTCGCGCCATGTGCGCAGCGACTACTGCGAGCAGTTGCTGGCCGAGCGCAAGGTGCCCAAGCGCGGCGCCGCCGGCTACAGCGACGAAATGGTGTGGCAGAAAGTGCCGGGCGCACGCAACGAAGCGCTGGACACCGAGGTGTACGCGCTGCATGCGGCGCGGGCAGTCAAGGTTCACCTGAAGTCGGATGCCGACTGGGACCGGATCGACCAGAACCTGCGCCAGTCGCCGCTGTTCGACGAACCGGTCGCCACCGCACCGGTCACCGACGAACCGCCCGACCCCGAAGACAACGACGACGACTTCGAGCCGCTGGAAGCAAGCTCGATGCTGGAGGACTGATGGATACCACCCTGCTGCGCAATCGCCTGATCGAGGCCGAAACCGCGCGCCACAAACTGCTGACCGGCTCGATGCGCGAACGCATCAGCCGCGGCGGTACCGACATCACTTACACCCGGGCCGACATCGGCAAGCTCGACCGCTACATCACTGACCTGCGGGCCGACATCGCCAAGGCCGAAGGACGCGGCAGTGGCCGCCGCGCCCTGAACATCCACTTCTGAGAGGACACACATGGGACAACGCACCCGAAAACGGCTGGAGAAATCGCCCATGCCGCGCCTCGGCGCCGTGTCCCACCAGGGCGCGTCGACCACCAGCCAGCAACTGGCCAGTTGGCTGCCGATCCGCGCCAGCGCCGACGCCGACCTGCTGCCGGAACTCGGCACCCTGGTGTCACGCAGCCGCGACCTGACCCGGAACAACGGCATCGCCGCCGCCGGCGTGCAGACCCTGGTCGACAACGTCGTCGGCGTCGGCCTGCGACTGTCGGCACTGCCGGACTACCGCGCCCTGGGCCAGAGCGCCGAATGGGCAATGGACTGGCAGCGCACCACCGAACGGCTGTGGCGAGAGTGGGCCGACAGCCCGCATTGCGATGCCGCCTGCACGCTGAACTTCGCCGGCCTGACCGAGCTGATGTTCCGCTCGCAGGTCATGAACGGCGACGCCGTGGCGCTGCCGCTGTGGCTGCCGCGTCCCGGCTCGCGCTTCGCCTCCTGCCTGCAGGTGGTCGAGTCCGACCGGCTGAGCAACCCGGGCGGGCAAGTGGACAGCGCTACCCTGCGCGGCGGCATCGAGCACGACACCTACGGCGCGCCGCAGGCGTATCACATCCGGCAGAGCCATCCCGGCGACTACCTGATGGGGATGATCGGCGACACCGGCGTCTGGCAGCGCATCCCGGCGCGAACCGCGTGGGGCCGGCGGCGCGTGATCCACCTGCACGACAAGGAGCGCTCCGGCCAGTCACGCGGCAAGCCGGTCATCTCGGCGGTGATCCAGCAATTCAAGATGCTGGACAAGTATTCCGGTGCCGAGCTGGACGCGGCAGTGATCAACGCCATGATGGCCGCGTTCATCGAAACCGAGATGAGCAGCGAAGACCTGTTCGAGCTGATGGGCGGCACGGCAGAAGGCATGGACAAGGAAATCCGCAAGCGCAACCGCGGCCGACCCCGGCTGAAACCCGGCGCCATCATCCCGCTGTACCCGGGCGAGAAAATGTCGCCGTTCATGCCGGCGCGGCCGGCCGCACAGTTCGAGGCATTCACCGTCGCCGTCATGCGCCATATCGCCGCATCGATGGGCCTGCCCTACGAGCTGCTGCTGAAGGACTTCAGCAAGACCAACTACTCCAGTGCGCGGGCCGCGCTGCTGGAAGCCTGGCGCACCTTCCGTGGCCGGCGCGAAAAGCTGGCCGACTACTGGGCACAGCCGTGCTACGAGCTGTGGCTGGAAGAAGCGGTCAATGCCGGCCTGATCGACGCCCCCGGCTTCTATGAACACCGCGCGGCCTACTGCCGCAGCAAGTGGATCGGCCCCGGTCGCGGCTGGGTGGACCCGGTCAAGGAAGCCCAGGCGGCGCAGATCCGCATGAACGCCGGCATCAGCACACTGGAGGCCGAGTGCGCCGAGCAAGGACTGGACTGGGAAGAAGTGCTCGAACAGCGGGCGCGGGAACTCACCCGGCTGCGCGAACTCGGCATTGACCCGGCCTCACTGGCCGCCGTCGCCCCGGTGACCTTTGTCGAAAACCAGAACGTGAAAGGCGCCGATGACGGACAAGGCCCAGGCAGCACTGCTTAAGTTCGGCACCGTGGTCAGCGTGACCGACGCCGGCCGCATCTGCGTGCGCTTCGACGACCTCGACGGCATGGTCAGCCAGCCGCTGAAAGTCATCGTGCCGCGTGCACACCGTGACAAGGCACACCACGCGCCGGACGAAGGCGCGCTGGTCGCCTGCGTGGTCGACGAAAACATCGAGGACGGCGTCGTGCTCGGCGAGGTCTACAGCGACGTCGACGCCCCGGCCACCAGCAACCCGGCGCTGTGGCACTGGAAGATGGCCGACGGCAGCGAATTCGAGTTCGACCGCGACAGCGGCCGGCTGCGGATCAAGACCAGCAGCGACATCAGCGTCGAAACCTCGGCCGCTGCCAGCCTCAAGGCCGCGACCGACATCACCCTCGACGCGCCGCTGGTCAAGGTCAGCAACAACCTGGAAATCGGCGGCGGCATTACCCAGGGCGGCGGCGCGGGCGGCAAGGCCGTGTTCAACGGCCTGGTGGAAACCCTCGCCGACTTCGTTGCCCGCGGCAAATCGTTCCTCGGTCACCGCCACCAGGAGAACGGTGCCGGCAGCCAGACCGACCCGCCGGGCTGAGGCCGTACGCGCCCCCCTGCGGAACATACCTGTGGCATTGATAACAACAGGAAAGACATGCCATGAAATTCGAACAAGCCCTCAACGACGCCCGCGACGGCAAGCTCATTGCCCGCGCCGACTGGCCCGCCAGCCGGGCCCTGGCCCTGCAACTGCACTGGCGCGTGGGCGAACAGGTTCGCGCCAGCGGCTACCTCGCCACGCTGACCGGCCAGCGCTACCTGCCGGCCGACGATGACCTGTCTGCCGAGGACTGGCTCAGCGCCCGTTGACCCTCTTCACCACTGCAAGCCGCCTGCCCCGGGCGGCTTTTTTATGGGAGATCGCCATGCGCATCCTCACCCGCCTGCGCTCGCTGTTCCACCGTCTGGCCGAGCGGTTCCGCCTGCACCGACCGGCCACGGCGCCCGTCATCACGCTGTGCAGCACCGGCCGCCCCGTCGGCGGCGGGCCGCGCGAAGTCGCCCGCCGCCGACGCCAGATCGAACGGGGGATGCTGAAATGCAGCCCCACGACCTGAAATACGCGCGCCTGCTCGGCCGGCTGTACAACGCCCCGCTGATGCTGCTGCCCGACAAGGCCGAGGCCCTGCATCAGGCAATGGCTGCGGCCCTGGCCGGCGGGCTCGCCTGGCGGTCCGAGGCAAGCAGTGGCGGCCGGTCGGGTACCGGCGAGCAGCCTGCGCGCAGGCCATACGCAGTCGTCGGCAAGGGCGTCGCCCTGATCCCGGTGTTCGGCCCGCTCGTGCAGCGCGGCGGCTGGCTCGATGCGCTGTGCGGCATGAGCAGCTACGACCGCACCGCGAGTCTGGTCGACCAGGCGATGAACGATCCCGAGGTCAACGCCGTGCTACTCGAAATCGACAGCCCGGGCGGCGAAGTCGCCGGCCTGTTCGCCCTGACCGACCGGCTCAAGGCCATGGGACAGCGCAAACCGGTCTGGAGCTACGCGAACGAAGGCGCCTTCAGCGCCGGCTACGCAATTCCCTGCGCGACCGAGCGGATCTACCTGCCGCGCACCGGCATGGTCGGCAGCGTCGGCGTCATCGCCATGCACGTCGACCAGAGCCAGCGCGACGCCACGCAAGGCTACGTCTACACCCCGATCTTCGCCGGCGAACGCAAGGCCGCCGGTTCGCCCCACGCCCCCCTGGACGATGCGACCCGCGCCGGCATGCAGCACGAAATCGACCGGATCTACGGCATGTTCGTTGACCACGTGGCGATCGGGCGACAGCTCGACCGCCAGGCGGTCATCGACACCCAGGCCGGCCTGCTCAACGCGGATGACGCGGTGGCCGGCCGCTTTGCAGACGGTATCGCGTCGCTGGACGACGTGGTGTCGATGCTCTCCGACGCGGCCAGTCCGCACACCTCTGTTTTCATGAAAGGCACCCAGATGGATCCCCAGGCACAACAACCCGACAACGCAGCACTCAACGCCAGCATCGCCGCCGACGCCAAAGCGGCCGAACGCACCCGCATCGCCGCCATCCTCGACCTGCCGCAGGCCCAGGGCCGCGAAGCACTGGCGCGCAAGCTCGCACTGACCACCGACATGGACGCGGCCGCTGCGGCCGGCCTGCTCGACGTCACGCCGCAGGCCAGCGCCGCCGCGCCGGCCCCGGCCAATCCGTTCGTCAGCGCCATGCAGGCGCTCGGCAACCCGCAGGTCGGCGCCGGCGGCCAGGCCGAACAGGACCCGGCTCAAACCGCCGCCAGCCTCGGTGCCGCCATCGCCGCCCTCGCTTAAGGACCACCATGCACGCCCAACTGAAAACCGAAGGCAGTTACCAGCCCGTCGCCCTGCTGTCGGGCGACGCCGCCAGCGCCCACCTGAAACCGGTCGTCGTCCTCGCCGGTCAGGCCCTGTCCGCCGGCGCAGTGCTCGGCACCATCACCGCCAGCAAGAAAGTTCTGCTGTCACTGGCCGCCGCCAGCGACGGCTCGGAAAAACCCGACCTGATCCTCGCCCACGACGTGGATGCCAGCGCCGGCGACACCGACGCGCTGGCCTACTTCACTGGCCCGTTCAACAGCCAGGCACTGACACTCGGCACCGGCCACAGCCTCGCCAGCGTATTCGAGCCGCTGCGCGCCAAAGGCATTTACCTCGACTGACCGGAGCCCCTCATGGATATCTTTACCACTGCCGTACTGGCGCAAGTCGTCGCCAACCTCAAGCGTCCGAAGCTGTTCCTGCTGAACAGCTTCTTCAAACTGGAACAGCGCGAAACCACCGAAGAAATTCACTTCGAGGTCGAACACGGCCGGCGCACGATTGCGCCGTTCGTCTCGCCGCTGAGCGCCGGCAAGGTCATCGCCAGCGAAGGCAGCACGGTCGTTTCCCTGAAGCCGGCCTACGTAAAAACGAAGACCCCTTTCAACGCCAATGACGCGATGCGCCGCGCCATCGGCGAGCAGATCGGCGGCGTGATGAGCCCGGAACAACGTGTTCAGGCCAATCTGGCCCGCACGCTGTCCGACCACGTCATGCAGATCGACCGCCGCCAGGAATGGATGGCCGCCCGCGCGATGATCGACGGCAAGTACACCATCGTCGGCGAGAAATACCCGGCCAAGCTGATCGACTTCCAGCGCGACCCGGCGCTGCGCGTGGTCAAGGGCACGGGCAGCAAGTGGTCCGACAACGGCGTCAATCCGCTCGACGACCTGCAGGACTGGGCGCTGCTGGTGGCGCAGAAATCGGGCGTCTACCCGAGCGAAGTCGTCATGGACCCGAACGCGTGGAAGCGCTTCCGCGACAACCCGGCGGTCAAGGAACGCTGGAACAGCCTGAACGGCAACATCAGCGGACTGACCCCGGCCGCGGCCGGCGACGGCGGCAAGTTCATGGGCAGCATCGACGGCTTCGACATCTACACCTACGCCGACTGGTACGTCGACCCGGTCGACAACCAGGAAAAACCGATGCTGCCGATCGGCAGCGTGCTGCTGTCGTCGGCCGACGGCCTGCAAGGCTACCGCGCCTTCGGCGTCATCCGTGACGAAGAAGCCGGCTTCCAGCCGCTGCCCTACTTCCCGAAGAGCTGGGTCGAAAAAGACCCGTCGGTGCGCTGGCTGCTGACCCAGTCCGCGCCGCTGGTGGTGCCGTACCGCATCAACGCCTCGCTGTCGGCCACCGTGCTGTAAGGAGCCCGCCATGAAAATCACGCTGCTGTGCCGCTACGAGCACAAAAATGGCGTCGCCGTCGCCGGCGAGCTGATTGAGGTCAGTGACGACGAAGCACGCCGGCTGGTCGACGAGCTCGGCCTGGCCGAGAAAGTCGGCAAGGCGGGCAAGTTCTCCGGGAAGCCGGCGCCGGCCGATGATCCCGGCACGGATCCTAACAACCCCGAGGTCCCGGCATGACCTGGGCGGATGAGCAGGCCGCCGCCTTCAATGAACTGGCCGACACCTTCGGCGCCACGGCGAGCTGGGCTCCGTCCCTGGGCGGCGAGCCGGTTGACAGCCAGCCGGTCCTGTTCGAATCACCGACCCGGGGTATCGGCATCGACGCCCCGGGCGATGGTCTCAACACCCGCTTCGACATCACCGACTTCGTACTGACCGCCGAGGCCCGCGCCTTTACGGGGCTCAAGACTGCGGTCGATTCGGGCCGGGCCGAGGTCCTGACCATCGCCGAAGACGGCCGGGAAACCGGCCGTTTCCACGTGCGCAGCGTGCGTCATGTCGGCGACGGCAAGCTGATCGAGGTCCGGCTCTCCGACATTCTGGACTCTGCTCATGCTCAACAAGATCGAGGACAGCCTGATCCGGCGGTTGCGCGACTCCTTGCCGGACGCGGTTGAAGTCATCCCGCTCCCGGACACCGTCGAGGGAATCGCAAGGCCGTTCGCAACCGGCCAGATCTGCGTCTACTACGCGGGCCTGAACGGACGGCCGCAGCCGAGCACAACCGGCAGCATCGAGTCCCGGCGCCAGATCTGGCAACTGCTGCTGCGTCACCGCCACCGTCGTCAGGATGGCGGCCTGCACGGGTTGATCGACTCGGCGCGCTACCTGCTGACCGGATTCCTGCCGGCCGGCGCAGCCGGACGGCTGCAGCTCGAAGAGGAAAGCGTGCCCGAGCCGCTCGATGGCGTCTGGGTCTCGTTCCTGACGCTGTCCTGCCCTGTACCCGTTCTGCATCTGGAAGACCCCGAAGCCGGGCCGCGTCTGGTCCGGCTCGAATGGGAAGGCCAGGTGCAGCCACCCAATTTCAAGGAGTCTCCATGAAATACCGCTATACCGGCCCGGTTTCGGGGCTGGACGTACCCGAACGGGGCGAAGTCGTCCTGGTCAACGGCGGGGAATACGACCTGCCCGCAGACAGCGATGCTGTTCGTCGTCTGGTGAAACTCGGCCATCTGCAACCTGTCACGGAGAGCATTCCCGATGCCGGCTAATTATCTGCACGGTGTGGAAACCATTCGCATCGACAAAAGCCCGCGCGCCGTCCAGGTGGTCAAAAGTGCGGTCATCGGCCTGATCGGCTGCGCACCAACCGGCCCCGTCAACGAACCGACCCTGTGCCTGAATGACGGGGATGCTGCGGCATTCGGTCCGCTGTTGAGCGGATTCAGCGTGCCCGACGCCCTGGACGCCATCTATGCCCAGGGTGCCGGCACCGTCATCGTCATCAACGTGCTGGATCCGTCTATCCACAAATCGCTGGTCACCAACGAGTCCGCCCAGTTCAACGCGGCGACCGGCCGGCTGAAAACGGCGCATCCGGCCATCGCCGACCTGGTCGTGCATCCGGCGGACGGCTCGGCCCCCTACACAGCCGGCGCCGACTACAGCGTAGATGCGGTCAGCGGCACCATCGACCGGCTGCCCGGTGGACGTATCCCGGCCGGTGCCACGACGGTCAGGCTCGACTACAGTCATGCGGACCCCTCCCTGGTTACACCGGGTGACCTGATTGGCGCCATTGATGCGATGACAGGCAAGCGCAGCGGCATGAAGCTGCTCGACGACACCTTCCAGAAATTCGGCTTCTTCCCGAAGATCCTGATCGCCCCCGGCTACGCGAGCCTGGCCTCGGTGTCCGGCGAACTGACCGCCTGGGGTGCCAGGCTCGGTGCCAAGACGCTGATCGATGCGCCGATCGGCACCAGCCGCACCGTCGCTATTGCCATGCGCGGCCCGACGGTCGCCAACTCGCCGTTCAACACGTCGAGCCGGGCGGCCATCCTCTGCTACCCGCACGTCAAGGTCTACGACCGATCGACCGACAGCAACCGCCTGCAGCCGCTTTCGGCACGGCTGGCCGGCGTCATGGCTGCCCGCGACTTCGAAAAGGGCTACTGGTGGAGCCCATCCAATACCGAAATCAAGGGCATCGTCGGTCTCGAATTCGAGTTATCGGCGCGTATTGACGATGCCCAGAGCGACGTCAATCTGCTGAACGAGGCCGGCATCGTGACTGTGTTCAACTCGTTCGGCAGCGGCTTCCGCGTTTGGGGCAACCGTTGCGCAAACTGGCCGAGCGAGACCGGGCTGACCACCTTCATTCCGGTCACCCGTACCCAAGATGTCATCGACGAATCGCTGCGCTACAACGCACTGCAGTACGCAGACAGGCCCTTCAACCAGGCGCTGATCGACATCATCACCGAGTCAACTAACAAGTTCATGAGCAAGCTCAAGGGCGACGAGGCCGTTCTCGGCGGCGTGTGCTGGTTCGACCCGGCCCGGCAGACGGAAACCGAACTGGCCAACGGTCACGCCGTCTTCAGCTACAAATTCACCCCGCCGCCGCCATTCGAGCGCGGCACGTTTGAAAGCGAACTAACCAGCGAATACCTGGTCAGCCTGAAAGGCAGCCAATGATCCTCGAAGAAATCCGGGAAGGCGTGGTCTACGTCAACGGCACCAGCTACTTCGGCGCCGCCGAAACAGTCAAGTTGCCCGAAATCCAGTTCCGCACCACCGAGCGCAAGCCGACCGGCGGCATCGGCGTCATCGAACTGCCGGGTGGCGGCGTGGACAAAATGGAAATGGAAATCAGCTGGCGCAGCTACGACAGCGGCCTAGCCGGCTCCGTGTTCAATCCGCGTGCCGCCACCGCCCTGATGATCCGCTCGGTCAAGCGCACCTTTGACGCCAGCGGCGCCATCAGCAGCGAAGAGGCCGTCGTCACCCACGTCACCGTCGTACCGAAATCATTCGGTCTGGGCGAGCACAAGAGCGGCGAATCAATCGAGGTTCCGAACAAATTTGCCGTCCATGCGATCAAGCAAATCGTCGGCAAAAAAGAGCTGGTGAATATCGACGTCATTAACCAGATCATGGTCATTGGTGGCCAAGATCTGCTGGCCAACCTGCGCAGCATTCTGGGGATTTAAATCATGAGCACCCGTACGAACGAAACGACCGAACAGACAACCGGGACTAAATCCGAACAGCCGGGCATCCTGCTCAGAGACGGCCGCCTGGCCGTGGTCGTGCCGGCACTGGGCCGCCATATCCGTCAGGCCCGCCGCATGGCGGCAGAAGCCAGCCACGACTACATGTTTGCTCTGATCGCACAGGTGGCCACCATCAATGGCCAGGCCATCGTTGCGGAAGACCTCGACGCCATGCCGGGTGCCGATGTCGTGAAACTGATGGAGGAAGTGCAGGGAAATTTGCAGTAGAGGCGCATCCAGCCCTCCTCTCCATCATGCACCTGATTGCGACGACAGGCTGGACAGCGGCGGAGGTGGATGCCCTTCCTGCTGCCGAGCTGGTTTTCTGGTGCGGGCAGGCTGTCGAGTATCACAACCACTTGAACCGGCCACCGGTGTAAGGTTACCGTTCTCCATTTTCAGGAAATTGTCATGAAGTGGCTTGCTGCGGCATTCCTGTCGCTTGTCCTGTTGGGGTGCTCCGGCGAAAAAGCACAGACCTTTACACGGCCGAACTGGCAGCATGATGCCATCGTCGCGGCCCCCGGCACTGCCTCGCGCGAAGTGCAGCAGGATGTTGATGCCAAGGGGCGCAAGGAAGTCCGCTACCTGTACCAGCCGGACGGCAAGCCCGGTTTCCAGATTGAGCTGGATGGCGATAAACGTGTCGAGCAGGTGGTCATCGGCTTCAATCAGTTCAGGGATGCCGGGTTCGAGCAGGACAATGCCGCCGTCAAAGCCATGGCAAAGCAGACCCTCGCTGTACTGACGGGCAGCGATGGCCGGGAAACCGATGCGCTGATCGAAGCGGGGAAAGGCGATGGCGGGATTGCGGCCAAACGCCGCGAGATCAACGGTGTGGAAATCATTCCCAACACCGATGGCGCCATGGTGATGTGGACTCTGCAACGCCCGGCAAACGCCGTGGCTGATATCGACAAGCCCACCGGGCCGACCGCTATCCCCACGCTTGGCATCTCGACGGCAATGGTCAAGGCCGCAATCGATGGTTACGCTGAAAACTACCAGCACGGTGCCATGAAGGACGGCACGCCCACCCTGATGATCAAGCTGCAACATCAGGGCCAGATCGAACTGGTTGGTGACAGCGACAACCTTGCCCTGGTGTCGGTACTCATTCCGGCCGGTGGCGATGAAGCAACATTGCTCAAGAACATGGCCCGGCTGCTCGCCGTGCTGAACGTGGCATGCCCGGAAATGCAGGCCAAACTGACCCCGGCCGCATGGATGCAGGAACGTCTGGCTGAAACTAAGACCGATGGAAAAGGCCGCAAGGACTTCGCCCGCACGGAAGACTTCGGCACCAAGCGGGTGTACTACCACGCCAGGATCAGGGACGGACAGATCCGCGTCACCGTTGCACACCAGAGTGCGCCTGCCTCGCTGATACCGTAAGCGAGCAGGATCTGCACTAGCCACTACACGAACCCTCAAGCCCAAGGCCCGATGGCGAACAACCATCGGGCCTTGGCATATCTGCACGCCGCCATCTGGCGGTTTTTTTGGGAGTACGCCATGAACATGATCCAGTTCGGCATCGTATTGAAAGCGTTCGACCAGATGTCTGGTGTGTTTGGCGGCGCGGCCAACAAATCGATGGGGGCCATCAACAGGCTGGACGCGCGCGTTGGCGCCCTGTCTTCCCGCCTCGAAAAAATGGGCACCCGGGCCATGGGAGATGGCGCTCTGCTGACAGGCATGATGCAGAAGCCAATCGAGGCATTTGTTGCGGCGGAAGATGCCGCAGCACGTCTGAACGCCACCATGCTGAAGGCTGGCGGGGTCGCCGACCCGCAATTCAACAAAATGATCGGTCTTGGCAAAAAGCTCGGCGCATCGCTGCCGGGCTCCGACACCGAGTACATCAAGATGCTGCAAACCATGCAGGAAGAAGGCATCAAGACAACCGCCATCCTTGGCGGACTGGGTGAGGCATCGGCAAAATTCAAGGTCATCATGGGGGACAAGGTGACGGCTGACGGTGCAGCCAAGCTGACTGCCCAGCTTTCCGATGCCCTGCAGGCGAAGGAAAGCGAGATGGAGTCGGTGATGGATTACGCCGCCCGCTTGCAGGGGGTGGGCGCCAATGCCGATTACAGTCTCGGCTTCTTCAGCAAGGCTTCGGCGTCACTCAGCCTGACCAAGAAATCCGGTATCGGCGCAATGACAGAAATGGCGCCGATTGCGGCCATGGCAGCCAACGGCAGCATGGAAGCCGGGTCGGCCGGCGGAACGTTCAACAAGCTGCTCTCCGCTACACTGGACGGCAAAAAGATGGAGAAGGCTAACCGCCTGATGGCCGCCAGCGGGCAACGCCTTGATTTTGTCGGGAAGGATGGCAATTTCCTCGGCATCGGCAACTTCATCTCCCAGATCGAAAAACTCAACAAGCTGAACGACACGCAACTGACGGCAGTCACCAAAGAGCTTTTCGGCGACGACACCGAGAACAAACAACTGCTCAATATCCTTCGCCAAAAAGGCGTGGACGGTTACAACGAGTATGCCGAGCGGATGGCCGAGCAAGCAAAGCTGGCCGATCGTATCAAGGTGATACAGGGAACGCTGGGCAACAAATGGGAAGCTGCCATGGGGGGCTTCTCATCCAATTTGGTTACGCTTGGTGAATCGCTTTCACCGGCACTGAATAGCCTGGTCGACATATTTGACTCAGCCAACACCGCCTTGTCCGGAGTAATGAAAGAGTACCCAAACCTGACAAAGGCACTGAGTGTCGGCGTGGCAGGTATTGGCGGCGGATTACTGGTCCTTGGTGCAACCGCCATGGTTGCAAGTACGGCCCTCAAGGGCCTGGGCTTTGTGCTCGGCCCGCTGGCAAAACTCGGCGGACTGTTCGGCAAGAAAGGCGGTGCGGCCGGCAAGGCCGCTGAAGCGGCGGCCGGCATGGCGGTTCAGCGCGTCTGGGTCACAAACTGGCCTGGCAGCGGCTTCGATGCCGGTGGACCTGACGGCGGAGGCGGCAAGCGGAAGCCTGCCGCCACTGGCCGTAGCCGGATGTCGCGGCTTGGCGGCGGGATCAAGACTGCAGGCCGCTTCCTCGGACGTAACGCTGGCGGGCTGCTGGCCGTCGGCGCCTCGATGTATCAGGCATACGACACCTACCAGAACGCCAAGACCAGCAAGGACAAGGGCGCCGGCTATGGCGGCGCGGCGGGGAGCCTCGCCGGCGGACTGGCCGGTGCCAAGGCTGGCGCCCTGATCGGTGCGCTGGGTGGCCCGATCGGCATTGCGCTCGGCGGGCTGATCGGCGGCGCCATTGGCACCTTTGCCGGCCAGAAGCTCGGCGCCTACGCCGGCGGCAAACTGGCGGCCGGCGAACCCACACCCCTCGCCAGAACCGGCACGCCCCCGGTGACGGCGCCACGTGCCGCCGGGCTGGGGGCGCCAGCCGGACCAGTACCGGCTCCGGTGCCGCTGAACCCGGCCGCCCGGCAGCAGGCTGGCGCCACGCCACCGGTTGGCAAGACCGTCGTGCCACAGGTCAGCCTGACCTACAACCCGTCACTAATCATCCAGGGCGACCCGATCCCGGGCACGGCCGAGAAGTTCAAGGCCATGCTCAACGCACACCGCGACGAGCTCCTGCGCCTGGTCAACCAGGCGGTAGAGAACAAGGCGCGTACCGCCTATTAAGGATGTCCCCCATGTTTGCACTGCTGGGCACGATCCAGTTCAAGCTGATCACCTACTTCGACGGCATCGAGGTCAACAAGGCGACCAAGTTCGCCCGGCATGAAGTGCTGGACGGCAAGCCGATCCTGCAGCGCACCGGCGACGAGCTGGATGAGATCAGCATAGAACTGGCGTTTCACGACTACTACTGCGACCCGGCCACCGAACTGAAACGGCTCGATGACGCACGACTGGCGGCCGAAGCCATGCCGCTGATCTGGGGCAACGGCGTGGTCGAAGGCCAGTTCGTGATCGAGAAACTGCGCGTGACCGGGCAGACCGCCACCCGCTTCGGCGAACTAACCTCGGTGTCCGCCTCGGTCAGCCTGATCGAATACGTCGAGCCGCAGGTGCCGGTCGAAGCGGCCAGGGCGCGCAAGAAACAGAAAGCACCGGCCCGCAAGAAGGGCCGGAGCAAGAAGGTAACTGGCACCAAGGTCACCCGCCCCGGCACGACCACCATTAAGAACAAGGACGGGGTCGAATTCACCAAAATCACCCGGAACTGACATGGACTATCTGGAACACCTGACCCGTGACGGTGACCGCTGGGACCTGCTGGCCTGGCACTACTACGGCGACGCGGCGCTGATAAACCCGATCATCGATGCCAATCCGCAGTTGCGCCTGCTGCCGACACTGGGCGCCGGTCTGACGGTGCGGATTCCGGTGCTGGAGGACGACGAGCCAATGCTGAGCAAGGAAGAACTGCCGCCATGGAAACGGTGACCACCCACAAGACCGGGCCGCGACGCCTGGTCTTTTTCATTCGCTACGAAGGCCGCGACATCACCGCCGACATCAGCCGAGACTTCATCCGCCTGGTCTACCAGGACAAGCGCAGCGGCGAAGCTGACGAACTGGAAATCGTGCTGGAGAACAGCCACGGCCGCTGGACCCATGGCTGGTACCCGGAGAAAGGCGACCTGATCGTCGCCAGCTTCGGCTACGCCGGCGAAGCCATGCTGCCGTGCGGCACCTTCGAGGTCGACGAGTGCGAACTCAGCGGCCCGCCGGATGAAGTGTCGATCAAGGCCATCGCGTCCGGCATCACCCGCGCAGTACGGACCCGGCAGACCCGGGCCTACAACGGCCAGACCCTGGCCAGCGTCGCGCGCCAGGTTGCACAGCGCAATGGCCTGAGCCTGGTCGGCGACCCGGAACCGGTGCAGCTGGAACGGCTGACCCAGAATCAGGAAACCGACCTCGGCTTCCTGAAGCGGATCGCCGAGCAGTACGGCCACATGGTGTCGGTACGCGGCGAGCAACTGTTCGTCGCGCCGCTGTCGGCGGTCGACGACCGCGACGCGGTACTGACCATCAGCCAGCGCCAGCAACTGAAAAGTTACCGTATCCGCGACAAGACCAACGCCACCTACAAGAGCGTGTCGGTCACCTACCTTGATCCGAAAACCCGCAAGCTGGTCGAACACACTGAGCAGGCCAAAACCACCAAGCGCAAGCGCGGTGACAAGGTCATCGAGGACAAGGCCGACACCCTGAAGCTGAACACCCGGGCCGAGAGCAAGCAGCAGGCTGTCGCTATGGCAAAAGCCGCCCTGCGCGACAAGAACCTGAAAGCGGTCGAAGGCGAGTTCACGCTGGTCGGCGACCCGCGCCTGCTGTCCGGCAACACGCTGAACATCTCCTGCCTCGGCAAACTCGACGGCGACTACCTGCTGTCGGAAGCCCGCCACAACATCACCCGCAGCAGCGGCTGGGACGTCTCGGTGACCGGCCAGCGGCTGCGTACCCATGCCGAATCCAGTGCGGCGGCGAAGAAACGGAAACTCACATGATTCTTGCAAACATCCAGTCCGCCGACTGGTCACTGGCGCTGGGCGAACAGGGTGCGGTCGTCGAGGACTTGGACGACATTGACCAGTGCATCCGCATCCTGCTCGGCACCCGTCCGGGCGATGTGCCGCTGGAGCCGCTGTTCGGCTGCAATGCCTGGCAGTGGATCGACGCCCCTATCGAGACCGCCCTGCCCCATGTGGTCGGCGACGTCCGGGCCGCGCTGCTGATGTGGGAACCGCGTATTGAAATCATCGGCATCACGCTGGCGCCGGGCGACGACGGCAGCCATTGGCGCATCCGGGTGAACTGGCGGCCGGTCGATGGCCGCGAAAACCGTACAACGGAGGTCCACCATGGACGCGCCACCTGATTTTATCGAACGGAGTCCCGACACCATCGTGGCCGAAATGGTGGCTGATATCGAATCGCGGTCAGGCAAGACGCTGTACCCGGCACAGCCGGAACGGCTGCTGATCGACTTCATGGCGTACCGGGAATCCTTGCTGCGCTCGGCCGTACAGGATGCCGCCAGTTTGAACCTGGTGCGATTCAGCCGAGACAAAATCCTTGATGAATTGGCGACGGATCGCGGCATGCAACGGATGCCGGCCTATGCGGCCGGCTGCACGCTCGAATTCTGCTTGCCAGCCGTGCATTCGGCCGCCGTCCGGATTCCTGCCGGCACTGTCGTCGCCACCGGGGACGGTGCCGTGTCAGTCGTTACACGCACAGCGGCCGTGCTGCCGGCCGGTCGCCTGACCGTCAGCGTGCCGGCCTCGGCGCAGGACGCCGGGACGGCCGGTAACGGGTATGTGCCTGGCCAGATCAGTCAGTTGGTCAGCATCCTGCCGGATGCACCGGCCGGCCTGACAGTCACAAACACCAGCGCCACAGAGGGTGGCGCCGACGCCGAGACCGATGCGCGACTCCAGCAGCGGCTGTTGCTGGCGTTCGATAGCTACAGTGTCGGCGGTCCGGCCCCGGCCTACCGGATCATGGCCATGAACCAGCATCCGGACGTGATCTCGGTCGCGGTGGTATCGCACGATCCCGGTATTGTGACCTTGTACCCGTTAACGTCTGATGGTCCTGCGGGTCCGACCGTGCTGGCTGCAGTGCAGCGCGGCGTCAGCGCTGACGAGGTTCGCGTACTGAGCGATACGGTACGCACCGTGCCACCGGTTGCCCGACCCTATGCTGTACGCGGACGGCTGACCCTGCGGCCCGGGGCGGATCCGGCCACCGTGCTCGCACAGGCAGAGTCGGCAGTCCGGGACCTGGTTGACCGCATGGCCGGCGAGATGGGAGGGGACATCGTGCCCAGCCAGTTCATCGGTGTGCTGCAGCCGCTGGTTCACCGTGTTGAGCTGGACGAGCCGGCGTCATTCAGCACCTGCGAGTCCTGGCATTGGCGACAGTGCACAGGCATCGACTTGCGGCAGGCGGGCTGACCATGACAGACGCGTTGATTGACCTGCCCGCCGTCCTGGCTGCCGATGCAAGATTTGCGGCTCTGGCCCAGATGTGGGGCTCCCGACTGGCTGCCATTGACCCGCAGGACGTCATTGTGCGCTGGATCGACCATGTAGACGCCTCGCTGCTCCCGATTCTGGCAGAGGAGTACAGCCTGCTGGATGACGGCTGGGAACTGGCGGATACCGAATCAAAACAGCGGGCACTGCTCAAGCTCTCCAGTCAGCTGCACCGCCGAAAGGGAACGCCGTGGGCCGTCAAGGCGGCGTTAGCCACTATCGGCTATCCGGTGCTGGATCTGATCGAACAGCGGGCCAGCCATGATGCGTGGGTGGCCGCAGGCGGGCTGACGCTGAATGGCGACTGGCTAACAGATGGCCATTCCACACTGGATCCGCCTGCCAGTATCGGTCCGCTGGTCCGCCACGCCCGACTTAACCACTGGGCTGAGTACTCAATCCGCCTCAATGTCGCTGATGGCGAGTGGACGCGCGAGCAGCAGCGCCGCATCCGCGCCACCGCCGAACGGTACGCACCGGTGCGGTCGCGGCTGGTCGCCCTGATCACGGCGGTCCGGCTGGCATTCGACGCCCGCATCCGCCTGACCGGCTATCGCGGCCGCGTGCATACCCGCCTCGACCGCTGCCGGCGTCTGAGTGCGCACAACCGCACGACGCTCGACGGCTGCTGGCTGCTCGATGGCGACGACGCCCCGCTGATGCTGGCCGGCTGGCCGCTCGACGGCCGCCGCCTGCACGGACGCACACCGACTGGCCGGCCGCTCAATGCCGGCGCGATGTCGCTGCGCACCCGCCTGCGCCAGCGTATTCGTTCCAGCCTCGGCGGGTCGCGCACACGCACGGTCACGCTCGGCGGCAGGTTCGCCCGGCTCGATGGCCGCACCCGACTGTCCGAATCCACGCTCGGCGACGGCTGGACGCTCGCCAGTGGCCGCTCGCTGGGCGATGCCACGCTGGACCGCATCGCGGCGCCACGGCTCGACGGCACGTGGCTGCTCGGCGGTGAGACCGGCCAGCCGGGGCTGTGGTTCACCGGCACCCTGACCATTCGCCGTAATGGCATCACTACCACGGAGGCCATCTGATGGCTCAACAGGCTATCGCTGTTTCGCACACGTACCGGCACCAGGTCGCGCTCGCCGCGGCCGCCGGCACCGCCATTCCGAAAACCGCGTGGATGGCATTCGGCCGTAGCGACCGACCGTATGCGCCGGAGACCGATTTCGCGCTCGGCGACGAGTTCGTGCGCGTACCGGTCACGACACAGGTCGACGGCCCGACGCTGATCGCGTCCGGCGTCCTGACCGGCGAGGCTGCCGGGGGCAACACACTGCGCGAGGTCGGCGTGTTCACCGCCGACGGCACGCTGATGGGCCGCCGCGTGCTGGCCCCCAAATCGTTCGAGCCCGACACCGAGTTCGAGGTCGAACTCGTTTTTGAATACTGAGAGGCACCATGACCCAGACCACGCTGACCCCGTCCGACGCCCCGGCGCTGACGACCTCGCTGCCGGCGCTGACCACCAGCAGCGTCGCCCACCCGGATACCTGGAATCCGACCCATCAGGCGCTGCTCGACAACGACGCCTATCTGAATGCCACCCTGGCGTCGCTGAGCGACAGCACGGACACCCGCGTCGGCGAGCTTGATGCGCGCGTGTCGGGCGTCGAGGCGACCAGCAGCGTGGCTGTCCAGCGCGCGGTCAGCCTCGACTGGCTGTATCGCGGCAACCGCGTCGCATTCGAGCTGTTCACGCCCGGCTATACGCTGATCGACCTCGCGCCGGTCCCGGTGACCGGTGGTGTCAATGGTGACGACTCGCTCGATGTGGCCAGTACCGCCAGCCTGCGCGTCGGTGATTACTATGTGCTGGCTGATGCTGGCGGCACTGCAGCTCTGGTCCTGGTGTCGGCCATCCTGTCGGCGACCCGCCTGCGCCTGAGTGCCAACCTCAGCCGCGACTGGACGGCCGGCGCGACCCTGTCGCGGTCGAGCCTCGACGTGCGCGGTGCCGCAAACGCGGTGGCCGCCGTTGGCGACCTCTACCTGAGCCGCCCGGTCAATATCGGCACCGACCTCGACGGCGGTGCCGTCGTGCTGCGCCGCACGCTGAATGCCGGCGAGGCGCGGCTCTACTACCGCGATGCGTACCAGACGGCCTGGCGCGAGTGCGGCTGGTCGGTGCGTCGCCAGGGCGATGGCGTGCCGGCCGGATTTGCCGACTACGAATACATGCTGCCGATGCGTGGCGATGGCGCGCTGCGCCTCGACATCACCGGCGAGCCGATGACGATTCACCATCTGGTCGCGCTCGGTGCGCCGACCGGCCTCGGCGGGTTCATCAACCCGGCCCAGCGCCCCAATACCCCGACCCTCAGCGTGCCAGCTGCTGCTGCCGCCGGCATCATGGAGCGGCCGACGCTGGCGCTGGCCGGTTACAGCAGCCCGGCCAACAATGCCCAGGCGGCAGTGCAGTTCCAGTTGTCGGTGACGGCGGATTTTGCGGCGGTGCTGCACGACTCCGGCGAACTGCCAGCCGGGCTGTCCTACCCGCTGCCGGCCGGCGTGCTGGCAGTCGGTAAAACCTATCAGGTGCGCGCCCGTGTACGTGACGTGGCCGGCCTGTGGTCGGACTGGTCGGCCGCCAGCGCGTTCACCACCGCTGCGTCGTTCGTCTACGTCGCCACGCCGACGCTGACCGGCCCGGCCATGAACGCGGTCGACATCCCCGAACAGCCGACGCTGGCATCGAGCCCGTTCGCCGTGTCGGGCGCGACCGACACCCATGCGGCCAGCCAGTGGCAGATCCGCAGCGCGGCCGGCAGCTATGCGGCGCCGGTCTGGGACAGCGGGACCGATACCGTCAACAAAACATCGGTTGTGGTGCCGGCCGGCAAACTGCAGCCTGGACAGAACAGCTATTTCCTGCGCGTGCGCCACCAGGGGGCAGCCAAGGGCTGGTCGGACTGGTCGAATGAAATCAGGATCACCACCAAAACCCAGTTTGCCAACGTGATCGGCATCGTGCTGGCGCAGACCGGCGGTGGAGCCGGGACCTGGCGGCGCATCGACGAGAACGGCAATGACCGGGTCACGGATGCGTCGTTTTTTAATACGCACCCGATCTATGGCGCCGTCAGTGACGTGACGATCGACGGGCAGGCGATGGTCCGCATCCCGGCGTTCTATGTGAAGACCGGTACGCTGGCCGCAGGGCCATATGCGGGGCGTCGATTCTGGTCGATCTCGGACCAGCCGCTGCCCGGCTACGCGCTGCACCCGGCATTCATGGTCGATGGGGCGCCGGTCGGGCAGTTCTGGGTCGGCAAGTATCAGGGCACGACGGATGGCACCAAGCTCGGTTCGGCCGCTGGCCTGACGCCGCTGGTGTCGATCGACTTCCCGACCATGCAGGCCCGCGCCGCGGCCCGAAACACCGGCGGCGTGACTGGCTTCGCGCTGTGGAACTACTACCAGCTCGAGGCGATCCAGCTGCTCGCGCTGATCGAGATGGGCGGCGCTGACAGCCAGACCCTGATCGGTCGGGGTCACGCCGGCGGCTTGTACGCGCAGGCCACCGACAATGCCACCGTGGCGCAGGCCACCTGGCGCGGCATCGTCGGCCTGTGGGGCAACGTGTGGCAGATGGTGGACGGCCTGCAGACCGATGCCAGCAGCAAGTACAAGATCTGGGACAAGAACGGCAACCGGACCTGGATCACCACCGGCCAGATCGCCCCGGCCTCCGGCACTTATCCGGTGACGTTCTCGACCGACAGCGGCGCAAGCCACGACCTGTCCGTCGGATTCGTGCCGGCCACCAGTGACGGCACCGCCGCCAACGGCAGCACTGGCGACAACTACTACCAGAGCCACAACTGCGTCGCCTATCACGGTGGCGGCTGGAGCGACGGCGCGAACGCCGGCTTGTTCTATCTGTACGTCAACAACGCTTCGTCGAGCTCCGGCCCGTACCTCGGCGGCCGTCTCGCAAAGGTGTAACCCATGAAAATTGAAAACCATACCCTGATCCTCGGCGAGACCCTGCTGCCCCTGCCGCATCTCGCCACCCCGGCCACCGTTGATGTCTGGACGGTGCCGACCGACTACCGTGCCGACGGCTATTTTGTCGCCGTGACCCCGGCCGGCCGGCCGCCGGAAATTCCGGCCTGCGCGATGGCCGATACCGAGTACCTCGGTCAGCTCGCGCTGGCGCCGAATGACGACGCGCTGCTCGATGCAGCGCGGCAGGCGGCACTGGCCCGCATCAATGCCGCATGCAGCGCAGCACTGGCCGCGCTGGCCGCCAGCTACCCGGACGGCGAGGTCACCAGCTGGGCGCAGCAGGTGCGCGAGGCTGAGGCGCTGGCGCACGATGCCGGGGCCGACACGCCGCTGCTGTCGGCGATTGCCGGTGCACGCGGGCTGACCGTGGCCGTGCTGGCCGAGCGGGTGCAGGCCAAGGCCGCTGCCTATGCGCTGGCGTCCGGTGCGCTGATCGGCCGCCGCCAGGCTGCCGAGGACCGCATTGCGGCCGCCGGGACGCTGGATCAGGTGCAGGAGGTGACGTGGTGACCTGGCGCTATCGGCTCGATACGGCCTACACCCTCAAATCCCCGCACCTCGCGGGGATTTGCTTTTGCAACGAGTGGCTGCGGATTGGCGACGGCGCGCTGACCATTCCGGCCGGTTACGCCTGGGACGGCTGCAGCCCCGCCTGGCGTGTGCCGGGCGGTCTGTGGCTCGGGACGCCGGATGGTCCGCCCGGCATCGACGGCCGGCCGCCGACCTTCTATCCGAGCCTGGTGCATGACGCGCTGTGCCAGTTCGCCGCCGATGTGCCGGTGACCCGGGCCGCGACCGTGGCACTGTTCCACGACATGTTGCGCGCAGCCGGCATGCCGGCCTGGTGTGCCGCGCTGTATGCAGCCGCGGTACGTGCATTCGGCCCGGCTGCGTTCGGTGGCGATCCGCACCCGGCGGCCTGACTGTTGTCCTGAATCCATCCCCGCCGTGTGCGGGGTTTTTCTTTCCATCGGAGAATTCCATGCCCGGAAACGGCAGTTTTTACCATGGTGTGACCGTTACCCTGGTCGATACCGGCTCGCGCACCATTGCGCTGCCGTCGTCGTCGATCATTGGCCTGACTGACACCTATACCCCCGGCCCTGACCTCGCCCAGCCGAACAAGCCGGTCAAAATCACCACGCTGCGTGAGGGTGCCGCTGCGTTTGGCAACGACAGTGCCATCTACCGCGCGCTGAAAGGCATTTTTGCCCAATCCTCTGCGGCGGTTTCGGTGGTCGGCGTGGCGAAGGCGGCCGACACGGCAGCGCAGACCAGCGCCATCATCGGCGGCATTGCTGCCAGCGGCGCGCGTACCGGCATGCAGGCACATCTGGATGCCAAATCGCTGCTGAATCTGGCCCCGCGGCTGCTGGTCAGCCCGGGCCACAGCTCGATTCAGGCGGTGGCCGCATCGAGTCAGGTTATTGCCGACAAGTTGCGCGCCATCTCGATCATCGACGGGCCGAACACGGACGACGATGTCGCCATTGCCTATGCCAAAAATTTCGGCAGCAAACGGCTGTACCTGGTCGATCCCGGCGTGCGGGTGTGGGACACCACCAGCAATGCCGAGGTCGACGTGCCGGCCTCGGCTGCCGTCGCTGGTCTGTTCGCCCGAACCGATGCCGAGGTTGGATTCTGGGCCAGTCCGTCCAACCGCGAACTGAGCGAGGTGATCGGCACCGGGCGCCCGATCGAATACCTGTACGGCGATGCGACCTGCCGCGCCAACCTGCTGAACGAAGCCCACGTCACCACCATCATCCGCGAGGGCGGCTTCCGACTGTGGGGTAACCGCACGCTGTCGGCTGATCCGAAATGGTCGTTTGTCACCCGCGTGCGCACCACCGACATGGTGATGGATGCGATCCTCGCCGGCCACCAATGGGCGGTCGACCGCGGCATCACCAAAACCTATGTGCGGGACGTTACTGACGGCCTGAATGCGTTCATGCGTGATCTGCGACGTGCAGGCGCCGTCATCAATTTCGAGTGTTTCCCTGACCCGGAACTGAACACCGCCAGCCAGCTGGAAGAGGGGCGCGTGTACTGGAACATCCGCTTCACCGATGTGCCGCCGGCTGAAAACCCCAACTTCCGTGTCGAGGTGACCAACCAGTGGATCACCGAAGTGCTCGGCGAATAAGGACTGACCATGATTCCGCAAACCCTCACTAACCTGAACCTGTTCGTCGATGGCCGCGGCTATGCCGCCAAGGTCATGGAAATCCAGCTGCCGAAGCTCAAGCGGAAAACGGAGGCTTATCGCGCCGGCGGCATGGATGCCGAGATCGATATGCCGGTCGGTCTGGAAAAGCTCGAAGGGGGGTTCACCCTGAGCGGCATCGACCGTGAAGCGCTGTCCTTCTTCGGCATCGGCGACGGTACGCAATTCAACGGGCGATTCCACGGATCGATGCGCGACCAGAAGGGGGCCGTTGTCGCCGTCATCGTCACCTGGCGCGGGCTGCTGACCGAGGTCGACATGGGGAGTTGGAAACCGGGAGACAAATCGGAGACCAAATACACCGCGACACTCAGCTATTACAAGCTCGAGGTCGGCCCGGTAGTGGTCTACGAGATCGACCCGGTTAACAGCATCCGCATCATCGACGGTACCGACGAGCTGGCCGCCGAACGCGCTGCCATCGGCCTGTAACCCCACGCATTTCCCCCAACCACGTACAGCCCGCGCCGCGGGCTGTACGCATTCCTGATGGAGTCAACATGAAACTGAGAATCACCCTGTCCAGCCCGATCGAAATCAACGGCATCAGGACCGACACGCTGTACATGCGCGAGCCGACGGTGGGCGACCAGCTTGACAGCGAAAAGCTGGCGAAAGATGCCGGCGAGCGTGAGTTGCGGATGTTCTCCCTGTTGTGCGAATGCGCACCTGATGACCTGAGACGGTTGACGATCCGCGACCTGGAACGCATGCAGAAAGCCTATCTTCGGCTTCTGGCCGATGACGATCCTGCCGGTAACGCAGTGGTGGAAGTTGTCCCGTAGGTTGATGCGAGATCATGGCTGGCCGCGGTCGGAAATCCGTGCCGTACCGGTCAGCGAGGTGCTGGAGTGGCTGACGAACGACGGTTAGCGATGGCGTGACCACAGCCAGCTCACCACCAGCGCCAGAACGACCAGCGGTAGGCCGAAAACCAGTATGCCGGCCATTGCACCATACATCAGGTGGCCGGCTTGCCAGCCACCTGTCATCCCTGCGTGCACGGCGCCAATGCCCGCCATCAGGGCAATGGCGAGCCAGCCTGTCAGGTCAAACCATTTATCTGCAGTCATCGGAGATTTCCTGTGTCCAAGGACATTGCACTTGGTATTTTAATCGGTGGCGCGGTGTCGTCCACTCTGGGTGCTGCAGTTGGCAAAACCACGGGCCTGATTAGCGGCCTCAAGGCCAAGGCCGAGGACGCGCGCGGCCTGCAGGCCCTGATCGGCCGCACCCAGCAGTTGCAGCGCGAATACAGCGAGACATTCAAGTCCGGCGGCAAGGGTGTCGACAGCTTGCGTCGACAGATCGATCAGCACAATGCTGCACTGAAAAAAGCCGGCATTGACGTGGGGGCACTCGACCGCAGCTACGCGAAGCTGGGGCGCACCGTCAAAGGTATCCAGTGGCAGACCGCTGGCATCGGCAACATGCAGGAAGGCGCCAAGCTCGGGCGCACGGCCGTTACCGGCCTTGGCATGGCTGCCATGCCGACCAAGGCCAGCGGGGACTATCAGTCGGAAATTCGCGACATTGCCATCAAGGGCGGTATTGCGGGGCAAGGAGAAGAGCAGGAACTGGACCGTCTGGTCCGTGCTGCGGCTGCGCGCCAGAAAGTCAACCAGTCCGAACTGGCACGCTCAGTCAATGGCCTGGTTACTCAGGGGATGGATTGGAAAGAGGCGACGGGTTACGGCGATCTGCTTGGCGAGTTGACCGTCGGTCAGAAAATGGATGCGGGTGACGCGGCCCAACTGATCTACGCATTCAAGGAAAACGGTGTCAAACAGTCCGAAATGCGCAAGGTCATGGGCGAGATCGCCGTAGCCGGCGACCTTGGTGCCTTCGAGTCGGACAAGATGGCCAAGTTCCTGCCGGAACTGATGGCGACCGTCGGTGGCATGGGGATGAAAGGACAGGAGGCTGCACGTTACCTGGCGGCCAGTCTGCAAGCGCAGATCAAGCTGACCGGGAATGCCGACAGTGCTGCCAACAACCTGAAGAACCTGCTCAGCAAGATCATTTCTCCGGAGAGCAACAAGAAATTCGCTGATGCCGGCATTGATCTGCAGGGCTCCATGGAACAAACCATGCGCGCCCATGGTGATGGGCCGATTGCAGCCTTTATCCGGCTGGCAGAACACCTGGCCACCAAAGGCGACAAAACCCGCGCAAAGAAGATCGAAGCGCTGAAAGCCAAGGTCAAAAATAGCCAGGGTGACAAGAAAGCCGAAGAGGAGGCGCTTTCGGCCTACATGCAGGCGGCGGGTCTGGGGGAGGTCATTTCTGACATGCAGGCACGTTCCGCCGCGCTTGCGCAGATCAAGTACGCCGACCAGATCCAGTCCGATCTGGACAAAATCAAGGCGACCGATGGTGGTGCCAAACTCGCCAAGGACAAATCGGCGCGCGATCAGACCTCGAACCGCAAGTGGGAAATGGCTGCCAGTGAATTCAGCGGCGCCATGATATCGCTTGGTGACGCGATCCGGCCCGTTACCGATGCCGCTGCGGATCTGGCCGCCGGTGCCTTGCATCTGGGAAGTTCGCTGATGCAGGACAAGCCGTGGCTGGGACTTGCTGCCGTCGCGGGGGGGCTGGGCACGCTGGCCTGGTCTGGCAAGAAAATCGTGACAGGCGGTACGCAATGGGTCGCCGGTAAAGCCATGGAACGGTTCGGATTGAAGCTGCCGACGGACAAGCCCGGCCGTGGCGGATTGTCTATTCCTGGCGTTGACGGGAAAGGTCCGGGGAGTGCCGCCGGTGCGCAGCGGGTGTTCGTCACCAACTGGCCGGGGGGCGGCATCTCGGGCGGGGACGGTCCGGACGCGGGCGGCAAGGGCAAGCCCGGGGCGCGTGCCGGCCGGGCTGGGCGCTTTGGCCGTCTCGGCAGTGCGCTCGGCCGGGCTGGTGGCTTCCTCGGCCGCAACGCCGGCGGCATTCTGGCGGCCGGCACGGCGGCCTATCAGGTCTACGACACCTATGCGAACGCCAGGACTGGCAAGGAGAAGGGGGCCGGCTACGGCAGTGCGGCCGGTTCGCTGGCCGGCGGCCTCGCGGGCGCCAAACTCGGTGCCATTGCCGGCACGCTTGCCGGGCCGATCGGCATGGCTATCGGTGGCGTACTGGGTGGGGCCATCGGCACGTTTGCCGGTAGCAAACTCGGCAGTACGGTAGGCGAAAAAATCGCCACGGCCGAACACAAGGCGCCGACCGGCGGGCCACGGCTTGGTAATGCGATCGGCGGCCGGACCGTGGTGGCCGAAACGATACCTGTTGCTGGCGTCCGCCCTGTGCCGGCCGTTGTCGTCCCGCCGAAACTGGTTGCGCCCGCCCGCGCGGTGCCACCTGTCGTGCCGACGACAGTGGCGGCGACAGCCGCCGGATTGCCGGCGTCCCGCCCCGCTAGCAGCGGTGCGTCGGTGAGCAAGACGCAGCAATTTGTTTTCAAGCCCGTCATCCAGATCACGGTCAAGGGCGACGTCAAGGACCCGGCCCAGGTGGCCGCCAGCCTAGCGCCGTACCTGAAGCGGATCTTCGATGGCTGGCAGCAACAGGCCGGCCGCTCGGCGATGTTCGACCCGGTGGGCTGATCTACAAAAGGAATTTTATGGAATACCTGCCGATGCTCAATCTGGCCGCCAATGCCGCCGCGCAGGCGGCTGGCGTCGCCCGGTTGCCGGGCGCGGTGCGCGACCTTGCCAGCGCCGTCAGCCAGGCCGACAGCGCCGCTGTGCTGACACAGAAAGCGGCCGGCCTGCTGACCAGCGCTGCGCCGATGCTGAAGGGGCCTGTCGGCCAGGCCGTCTCGCGAGCGGCCGGCATCATTGATCTGGCAAGCAAGGACCTGTCCGCTGCCGGCGCCCAGGTGCTGCAGGAGGCCGGTGCCCGGCTCGGCGCCGCCAGCGGCATGCTGAAACGTGCCATTGGCGGCTCGCTGGGCAATCTCGCCGGTGGGCTGTCGGTGCAGAACCTGGCGCGCAGCGCCCTGTCTACTGCCGGGCTGAAGTTTAACGATGCGCCGGCATCGTCGTTCCAGCTGGAGATCGCCGGCGAGAAGGGGCAGCTGTTTCGGTTTGCCCTCGGCCAGGCTGCATTCGACCAGTTGCGCCGATCGAACAAATTCAACAACCCGGCGCAGGAACGGCTGCAGCGTACGCAGGCACTGCAGGCGGTCAGCCGTGGCGGCAACACCCTGACCCTGAGCGGCGCCGTCTTCCTGGCGGCGCACGGCAGTGGCCACCTCAACGCACTGCGTGCCATCGGCGACCGGCTGGAGCCGGTCACCCTGACCACCGGCTACGGCGAACTGCTGGGCCGGTGGTACCTGAACAGCATCGACGAAGAGCAGAGCCATTTCTTCAGGGACGGTGCGCCGCGCAAACAATCGTTCACCCTGGAGTTCGGACTGTATGGCGACGACTATCAGAACCTGTGACGGCGACATCCTCGACACATTGTGCCAAGCGCACTACGGGCACCTGAATGGCTGTGTCGCCATGGTGCTGGAAGCGAACCGGGGGCTGGCGGCCGAGCGCCAGCCGTACCGTGGCGGAGTGGTGATCGAGCTGCCGGATCTGCCGGCGCCGACGCGGGAGGTGGTGACATTGTGGGAGTGAGGGGAGCCTATCGAGATAGATAGAGATGTTTGTCGAGAAAGCTATCCGATGCTTTGGCAAGATCTTTTATGAATCTGATGGCTTTTTCGAGCTCATCCCTTTTTATCAGATGCGCCGCAGGTTGATCGTTGCTTGGTTGCTTTGAGCGGTGAACGGCATCGCCACGTTTTGATATTAAGCTGTTCAAGGTTGTTTTTGCTTTTTCGGGGGTGTAATTTGCCCAGGCCCATCCAGTGGTAATATCCAAATCAAGGTAATCAACGAATAGTTTTTTTGTTTTTTCGGATGAGGGGTTATGAAATTGCTTGAGCTCTTGCTGTAGCCGCTTGAATACAAAATTTCCAACATAGCTGCCACTTACTGCGCTTAGTTTTTTGTTCATGTCTTCGACTACGCGGTCTTCAACATAGGTCTCCCATGCTGTGAGAGCCATTACAAGTCCAGCTCTTTTTAAAACTTCCGCATTGGCTGGAGGAGGATTGCAATTGATTGAATCGAAGTGAGCCAGGAGTTCTTCTGCGTCCTTGATAGCATATTCGAAATTGTCAATGGCGCTAGGCATGGTCATCGTAAAAGTAGTTTAAATGCATTCATCATAACACTGCTGCTAGAACATCTCTAGAAGGATCGATTGATGCGCCCAGATTTCCAGATCCTCGCCGACGGCAAGGACGCCACCGCCCAGTTTCGCGACCGACTGATCAATATGAAAGTGACCGACAAGGCTGGCGTCGAGAGCGATGAAGTCGAAGTCACGCTCGATGACCGCGATGGCGCTATCACGCTGCCGCGTCGTGGAGTGACGATTGACGTCAGCCTCGGCTATCGCGAAACCGGGCTGAGCCGGATCGGCAAGTACAAGGTCGACGAGGTCGAAAGCAGCAGCCCGCCACAGCAGATCGTTATCCGGGGCCGGCCTGCCGACATGTCAGGTGGTCTGAAAACGGCCCGCAAGCATTCCTGGGAAAACACCACGCTGGATCAGGTGGTGCGTACCGTCGCGTCCCGCAACAAGCTGACACCGGTGTGCCAGGTTAAAGCCGCCATCGACCGCCTCGACCAGATGAACGAGAGCGATCTGCACTTCATCACCCGCATCGCGCGCCAGTACGACGCGACCGCATCGGTCAAGGGCGGCAAGCTGCTGGTGCTGCCGCGTGGCGGACAGGCGAAAAGCGCCAGCGGCAAGACATTGCCGGTCATCGTGCTGACCCGCAAGGACACCAAAAGCTGGCGCTGGAGCGCGAGCGACCGCAATGCCTCGGGCGGCGTCAAAACCAAAACCCACGACCCGAAGACCGGCAAGACCCTCGCGGTCCTGGTTCCGGACAAATCCAACCCGGACGGCCCGGTGCGGGTCGTCCGCCACCCGGTGCCGGCGAAGGGCAGGGCGGCCGCGACCGCCAAGGGGGCGCTGGATCGGGGCAACCGCTCGACCATCACCCTGTCGCTGACCCTCCCGGGTCGCGCCGATCTGGTCGCCGAACGCCAGGTACGGGTGAGCGGCATCAAGTCGGGCGTCGATGGTCTGTATCCGATCGAGAGCGTGACCCACGACTACAGCGCCGGCGGCTGGTCGACCAGCGCCGAGCTGGGCGTCAGCAAGGAAACACTGAAAAAGACCCGGGAAAAGAAGGGCAAGAAGAAAAAGAAGGCGAACACGCCGAAGGTGATCACGCCCTGAGCGTGATCAATGGGATTCAGGGGCAAACCGGCCGCATTCGTGCGGCTTTTTTTATGGAAGGTTCACCGTGACACAAACATTCCGCCGCCGCAGCTGGCAGTTTCTGGCAGCCATCGCTGCCGGCCTTATCACCCTGCTGGTATTCCGCAACCTGATCGTTGCCGGGTTGTCAGCAGCGCTGGCCGGCCTATCGGCCCAGGCCGTCGCTGCCGTTGCCGGCAAGGCGGCGACTGGTGCGGTGCCACCGGTCCACATCTCGGCCGCCAGCGGCGCCTTCGTCGGCTCGCTGTTCCTGCTGCTGAACCTGCGCGGCCGTGCCTGGCCGGAAAAAAGCATGCTGCTGACCGTGTCGGCCGGCGGTTCGTATTTCGGCGGCGTGGCGGCATCGGAATTCTGGGCGCTCGGCCCTGGTGGCGTCGGCTTTGCTGGCATGGTGTGTGGCGTGCTGCTGATCCCGATCGCCGACGCTGCGATGGCGGTGCTGAAAGATGTCGGCTGGATCAAGCGCCTGCTGTTCGTCAGATTGGGTGGCCAGCGCGACGCCGGCGACAGCGAACAGTAATCAAGTCATTCCATTCAGAAGCCCCGCTCCGTCGGGGCTTCATCATTTTCGGAGATGCCAATGTCAGACATCACACTCGACCAACTCAAGCGCATCCTGCCGCAGGCCGGCGCCCGGGCCGCGACGTTCCTGCCGCACCTGAACGCCGCCATGGCGCAGTACGCCATCACCACGCCGGCACGCCAGCGTGCATTCCTGGCGCAGATCGGGCACGAGTCCGGCCAGCTGCGCTACACCCGCGAACTATGGGGGCCGACCGCCGCCCAGTCGGGCTACGAGGGCCGGCGCGACCTCGGCAACACTGTTGCCGGTGACGGTCGCCGGTTCATGGGGCGCGGCCTGATCCAGGTGACCGGCCGTGCCAACTACGGCACGACGTCGCAGGCGCTGTTCAGCGATGACCGCCTGTTGCGCCAGCCGGAGCTACTGGAGCAGCCGGAGCTGGCCTGCCTGTCGGCGGCGCTGTTCTGGAGCCAGCGGGGGCTGAACGCACTGGCTGATCGCGGGGACTTCGCCACCATCACCCGCCGCATCAATGGTGGGCTGAACGGCCAGGCCGACCGGCTGGCGCTGTTCCAGCGTGCGCAGGCGGTGATTGTATGACCGCCGCGCTCTATCGCTACGCCGCCGGCGCACTGGCCATCCTCACGCTGCTGTCCGGCGTCTGGTGGCACGGCCACAGCCGAGGCGATGCCGGCGTGCAGGCCGAATGGGATGCCGCTCAGTCTGCCGCTGATCGGGCTGAACTGGTCGCGCGCAATGCCGCCATCGTCGAAGCGCTGCAGATCGAGCGTCGGGCGGTGGCGGCGCAGCAGGCCCGCGCGACCGCGCGCGAGGAAAAACAGAGAGTCATTACACGGGAGGTTGTACGGTATGTTGAACGGGAAAATGCAGTGCGGACCGCTGGTGGCGATGTGCCTATGCTGGACGCTGACTGGGTGCGGATCCACGACGCCGCTGCCCGACCGGCAGATGGCGCAGCCGAGCCCATTCCTGATGAGGCCGCCGGGCCAGCTACAGCCGGTGCTGCGCTCGACGCCGTCACCGGCAACTATACCCAGTGCTACCTCTGGCGCGACCAGGTAATCGGGTGGCAGGAGTGGTGGAAGATGGCGCCGTCGTCCGGCAGCTGAGCGCGTGCCAGGCGGTGGTGCGGGCCGATCGCCTCATTGCCGATTCAGGTCGCGGATCGACTCCAGGCGCGCGCATGCGCCGTGCGGAACCTCGCGCGTGTCGATAGTGTACGGACAGCCCCAGCGATGCCAGACGACGGAGCCGTCGCGCATCAGCACGGGCAGGCGAGGGTAGCGGTCGGCAAATCTGCTGACCGTGCCGGCGAATTCGAGAGCGGAACACATGAGGGTAAGGTAGCCCGGGCGAGCGCTCATTGCGAGCGATGGGCGGGCCGATCCGGATGGATCGGCCTGAAGTGGGGGTCACGTTGGATCAGTCGAGCTGCATTTGATACGCTCAGCCCACCATTCGAGCATCTGCCGGCGCTGGGTGATGTACTCGGCACGGTTGTATGCCGCCCGGGTCTTGTTCGGGTCGACGTGGGCAAGCGCCGCCTCGATCACGGCGGATTCAAATCCGGCTTCATGCAGCGTGGTCGACGCCAGTGCCCGCAGCCCGTGTGCCGTGGTCGGAATGCCGAGCCGCTTCAGCGCGACATTGGCCGTTCCCTCGCTGGCATGAGTCTTGGGGTCGTTTCGCCCGGGGAATACATGCTCTCGGTGACCGCTGATGGGGCGCATCCGTTCCAGAATGCTGGCCACGGCCGGAACGATCGGGATGACATGCTGCCGGCGGCGCTTCATCCGCTCCGGCGGGATGACCCACATATCACCGTCAATTTCGTCCCAGCGCATGCCGGCCGCTTCCATGGGGCGTGTCATGGTCAGCAACTGCAGCGTGATCATCAGATAGGTCTGGGTTTCGATCTTGTCGCTTTGCAGCCCGGTGACCAGGGCCGGGAGCTGGTCAGGTGGCAGGGCGCGGAAATTTGCCGGCTTGGCCTGGGCGAAAGCACCGTTGATGCCGACGGCCACGTTGTTCTCTACCAGGCCTCGCGCCAGCGCAAAGGCGAGAACCTGGGTGATGGTATGCCGAGCGCGCTGCAGGTACACCAGCGCACCACGCGCTTCCATTGGCGATAGCGCATCAACGACCATGCGCGCAGTGATCTGGTCAACCGGCCAGTCTCCGAGGAACGGGAAAACGTTGGCCTCCAGCACGCGCCAGACTTGGTCCGCGTAGGACTCGGTCACGGAGTCGCGCCAGCGCTCGTTCCATTGCGTAGCTACGGCGCGAAATGTGGCCACCTGTGAATGGCGTGCCTTTTCGGCCTTGGCCATGGCTGACGATTTCGGGTTTTTTCCCGCCAGCAGATCTGCCCGGATGACGTCGCGCTTTGATCGGGCGTCGGCCAGGCCCACTTCCGGGTACGGCCCGATGGTGATGGTATCCAGCTTCTTGTCGTGGGGCCGTCTGTACTGGATGCGCCAGACCTTCCTGCCGGTCGGCATAACCCAGAGGGCGAGTCCACCGCCGTCGGTGAGCTTTACGACTTTCTCGCCAGGCTTGGCGGCATTGATCCGGGAGACGGAGAGGGGTGGGACTGTCTTCGGCATACGGGCGTACCATCACGCTTGTTGGTCGTACCATCAAGGCTACCATCAAAACGTGTTAACGCACCTTAACCAGAATTCACGAGACTTAAACGAAAACCGCCGTGAACATTGAGCTTCAGCGCATTTGCTTGGCTCATGTTCACGGCGGTTTTTCATTTTCTGGCGGAGGCGGTGAGATTCGAACTCACGGACGGCGCGAACCGTCGCTGGTTTTCAAGACCAGTGCCTTAAACCACTCGGCCACACCTCCGGGGAAGGCGCCGCAGTATACCCGCGGCGGCGCCGGATCGCCAGTGGCGCGGGGGTTAACGGGCGCTGGCTGGCCAGACAAAGGTCAGGTGGCGGCTGCCTCTGGCCGGGATGGTCACGTTCTGGCTGCGGGCTGCGCCATCCAGCGTGGCCTCGACGCGATAGCTGCCCGGTGGCAGCTTCACCAGCATGAACGGGCCGCTGCTGTTGGCCGCGAACACTTTCTTGCCCTTGGCAGTGCGGATGGCAATGTCTACGTCGGCAACAAACACGCCGCCGGTGCGGGACGCCTGCGCCAGCTCGATGGTCAGGGGATAGTGGCGGGCCGCGGCCTTGATGGCGGCAACTTCGTCACTGCCGATACCGCCGCTGATATAGGCGATATTGTCAGCCTGCTGTACCGGCGGCAGGGCGCCGTCGTCGGCCAGCGCAGTGGCTGACAGCAGGGAGCCGGCCACAAGGGCGGCGAGAAGCGATTTGCTAGTGGATTTCATCATGCGTAGTCCTTTTCATGCGGGGTGATTGGACTCGCCGGCGCGGGGGAAGCCATCGGCTTCGCGACCGGCACAAACTGGCCGGGGGCCGGACCATGCATGCAATGCGGGGAAGCGGTCCGTGACACCCGGGCACGTAGACACTACATGGAGACGGCAGGGGCCGATCTCAAGCCCTGACCGGCATCCGGTCGCGATCGCCGAAGCGCAGGTTCAGCATCAGGGCGGCAAGCATGACGGCAGCACCGGCCAGCAGGCGTGGCAGATTGGCGTCGCTGTGCCAGAGCAGCAGGTTGATCAGCAACCCGGCCGGGATGTGCATATTGTTCATGATGCCGAGCGTGCCGGCATCAACCAGGCAGGCGCCCTTGTTCCACAGATAAAAGCCCAGCGCCGATGCGCCCAGTCCCATGAACACCAGCACGCCCCATTGCGTGGCATCGGTCGGCAGCCGGGCCGGGTTGCCGAACGCCAGGTACGACGGCAGGGCAACCAGCAGCGCGCCGGCAAAGAAGAAACCGAAGGTGCGGTGCTGCGGCTGGCCGCTCGGGTAGCGCGCCACCAGGTGCTTGTAGCCGACCTGGCCGGCGGCAAAGGTCAGATTGGCCAGTTGCAGCAGCAGAAAACCGGTGAGGAAGTGGCCGCTGAGATTGTCGTAGCGGATGATCAGCGAGCCGAGCACGGCGGCGATGGCCGAGGCGGTGGCCCATGGTGAAAAGCGGCGGGCGAGGGCATCGTTGATCAGCGTGATGTAGACCGGGGTGAAAATGGTGAACAGCAGCACTTCCGCCACGCTCAGAAAACCGTAAGCTCGATACAGCAGCAGATAGGTGATGCCGAACTGCATTGCGCCGGCCAGCACGGTGCCGACAATAAAGGGGCGCGGTACGCCGCGCCAGCGCAGAAAGGGCAGAAAAGCCAGCCCGGCCAGCAGCACGCGGGTCAGCACGGCAAAGTCGCTGTCGACCCGGCCGGCCAGAAACACGCCGATCAGATTGAATGAAACGGCCCAGAGCAGGGTGACGAAAACCAGATAGCGCACAGTGGCATTACTCCGAAAAATCAGCCGGATCAGCCGTCTGCCGGCGGTGGCAGGCCGCGCTGCCGGTGGGCGTCGGCCAGATGTTCGCGCAGACAGGACGGGCACAGGCAGTTGCTGCCGGCATCCGGTGGCAGGACCTGCGGCAGGTCGGCACACCAGCATCCGCCGGTCTGGCCGCCGCTGCCACAGGAGAAGCCGGCACCGCAGCGCGGGCAGAAGCTGTCTGCCGGCAGCGGTTCGGCAATCAGCCGTGCCCAGACCGCCCGTTGCTGTGCCGGCGTGCTGGTCGACCAGGCGGCGATTTCGTCACGGGTGCGCCGGCAACCGAGGCAATAGCGCCCGTCGGCATCCAGCTGGCAGCGCTGTACGCACGGGGACGGCACGGGATCAGAAAAAGTGTCAGGCATGGCCGGCGGCGTGGAAGGACAAGGCTGCCATTCTACGCCAGCGCCAGCCACAGGCCGAACGGGACGAACGCGATGCTGGCCAGGTTGCCGATCAGTACGATGGCGGCCATCCGGTCCGGTTCCTGACGGTAGTGCTCGGCCATCAGGAAATTCAGCACCGCCGGTGGCAGCGAGCCGAACAGATAGACCTGCGCGCGCATTGCCGGGTCCAGTTGCAGCAACGGCACCAGCACCGCGGCGGCCAGCAGACCGGTCAGCGGGCACAGCACGGCGCCGAGCAGGCCGATACGCCAGCCGGACAGCCTGGCATCGACCATGCGTACTCCGAGCGCGAACAGCATCAGCGGGATGGTTACGTCGCCCATCATCTTGATGCCGATCATCAACGGTTCCGGCAGATGCAGATCGAGAATGCCGAACAGCAGCCCGGCGGCGGTGGCAATCACGATCGGGTTTTTCAGCAGGCCGGTAAAGCGGGTCTGGCGGCAGAAAACAAAGGCGCCCAGGGTGAAGTGCAGCAGGTTCGACACCACGAACAGCATCACCGAGGCATTGAATCCCTCGCGGCCAAAGGCCAGCAGCGCCAGCGGCAGGCCCATATTGCCGCAGTTGTTGAACATGGTCGGCGGCAGCAGTGTGCGCGGGCTGATGCCGGCCAGCCGGCTGACCGGCCACGCCAGCAGACCGGACAGGACGACGATGCCGATGGCGGCCGGAATCAGTTTCCAGTTCGCCGCCAGATCGAAATCGCGTGCGGCCAGCGCGGAGAACACCAGCATCGGCACGCAGATGTCCATATTGATGCGGTTGGTCGCGCTCATGTCCGGGCGGGCACGGCGGCCGTACAGCCAGCCGATCAGGATCATCAGCAGGACGGGAAGGATGATGGTGACGATGCGGACAAGCATTCGGGCAAGCCAGTTGACGGACCCCGGCATTCTATCCGCGCCGATCCGGTTGTTGTTGTCGGTGGACGCGTCCACAATAGCGCGTTTCGAGAACGACCCAAGGATCCCCATGCGCAAGCTTCGTACCCTGGCCACTGCCCTGATGTTCATCCCGCTGTTCGCCTGCGCGGTGGAAGGCGATGGCAATACGGCGGCGGTGAAGAAATCGTTCGAGCAGAAATTCCCGCAGCGGGAAGTGCAGTCGGTCAGTGCGTCGCCGGTCAAGGGCGTGTACGAAGTGGTGCTGGCCGGCCGCCAGATTGTCTACACCGACGCCAAGGTCACCCATCTGTTCGTCGGCGACCTGATCGACGTGCAGAACAAGAAAAGCCTGACCGAAGAGCGCATGGCCGCGCTGAGCAAGGTCAGCTGGGCCGATCTGCCGCTGGAACTGGCGATCAAGGACGTGCGCGGCGACGGCAGCCGCAAGCTGGCGGTGTTCTCCGATCCGGACTGCCCGTTCTGCAAGCGGCTGGAACGCGACAGCCTGCCGGGTCTGAACAACGTCACCATCTACACCTTCCTGCTGCCGCTGACCGAGCTGCACCCGGACGCGATGAACAAGTCGAAGAAGATCTGGTGCAGCAAGGACCGGCTGGCGAGCTGGACCGGCGTCATGCGCGACGGCAAGGCGCTGACCGGCGACGGCAACTGCGATACCGCCGCGCTGGACCGCATCCAGGCGCTGGGCAAGAAGCTGGGCGTGACCGGTACGCCGGCGCTGGTGTTCGGCAATGGCCAGCTGGTGGCCGGTGCGATCCCGCGCGACGACATCGACAAGCTGCTGTCGAGCAAGTAAGCATCTGCACCTCAAGAAACCGTCCGGCGTTGCCCCGGACGGTTTTTTTACTCCTTGTCCGTCGACCGGCGCATCTTCAGCGCCTGGGTGGCGGCGTGGCGGGCGTCGTCTTCGCTGTGCAGGTATTTGCGCGTGGTCTGGATGCTGGCGTGGCGCAGGTTCTGGCTGACGACCAGCAGCGGTACGCCGGCATCGAGCTGGTGCGAGGCCGAGGTGTGCCGCAGCCAGTGGGTCGAGGCCGCTTCCAGCCGGCTGGCCAGATGGCGGTCATGGCTGCGGAACAGTGCGGCAGCGCGCAGGAACACCTGCTTGACGATCAGGTAGATCGCCGTCGGCGTCAGCGTGGTGTACTGGCCGCGCCCGATGACCCGGCACACCAGCGGCGTGGCCTCGCCCGGCAGCGGCAGCGGCGACAGGCCGAGGTGGCCGCGATAGCGTGCGAGCGCAGCGAGCAGGTCCTCGCTGACCGGGATGTCCCCGATCTTGTTGCCCTTGCCGAGCACCCGCCACCACCACAGCCCGTTGCGCTGGAAAATGTCGCCCATGGTGGCGCGCGCGACTTCCGAGCGGCGGACGCCGGACAGGTACAGCAGGTGGAACAGCCAGCGCGCGCGTTCGTAGTGTCGCTGCTCGCGCTCGGTTTCCATCGGCAGTTTCTCCAGGCTGTCGAGAACCGCCTCCCATACCTCGTGCTCGAAATAGCGCTCCAGCGGTGCATCGGCCATGACGCCGCGTGACTTGCGCCGCGACAGCGCCAGCGGATTGGCGTCCAGATAACCGGCGTCGTACAGGTATTTGAACATCGCGCCGAGAATGACCAGCGCCTGCTTGATGCTGGACGGCTTCAGCGGACCGGTGAACGGCTTCCAGTCCGGATGGTCCTGCGGCCGCGCCGGGCCGGTCCATTGCGCTGCCGGCTGCGGATTGGCCAGAAAGCGCTGGTAGTCGAGCAGGTCCTCGCGGCGCAGCGTGCGCAGCTCGCGGCCGCGGTCCTGCGCCCACAGCAGCAGACGGCGCGATTCCTTGCGATAGTTGGTCAGGGTATGCGGCGAGTCCTCGAACTCGCGCAGCCAGGTGATGATGGCGGCGACGTCGTCGCGGGCCTCGATCAGCAGCGGCCGCTGGGCGCCTGCACGCGGGTCGTCGGTCACGACGGACCGGCGGCCATCGCCGGGCAGCAGCGATGGCGGGCGGCTCATGCCGGTGTTCCGTCATCGGACGCGTATTCGGTCCGCAGTCGTACCAGTTGCTGCTCCAGCGCCGCTTCGCGTGCGGCCTGTCGCTGCTCGCGCGCAGTGGCATCAAGCAGCCGCGCTTCCAGCTCGGCCTGGCGGGCCAGTTGCGCTTCGGCGCGCGCTTCCAGCAGGGCGCGTTCGCGTTCGCTGCCAAGCAGCCGCTCGTGCCAGTGGGTCTGTGCGCTGGCCAGTTCCTGGCGCAGATCGGCGATCAGGACATCCTGGCGCTTTTTTTCCTGCTCGTGTTCGAGCCGCTCGCGATCGGCCTGCTCGTACAGCATGGCACGCAGCCCTTCCAGCCGTTCATAGGCCAGCGCCTCGCGCTTCTCGCCATCGGTCACCGCCAGCGCCAGACGCTGTTCCGCCTGCCGTTCCTGCTCGGCCAGGGCGTCGGCGTGTCGCTGGGCGGCCGTCTGCAACTGTCCGGACAGGGTGTCGTGGTCGCGGCGGGCACGGTCCAGCGCGGCTTCCAGTTCCGCTACCTGCTGTGCCAGTCGTTCGCCGGCCTGTTGCTGTGCCAGCAGGGCGTCCTGCACGCGGGCCAGCTCGGCCTGCGCCTGCTGCCGGGCCGCGTCGGCATCGAGCAGCGCCGCTTCCTGGCGGGCGAACTCGCCGCGCAGGGCGTCGAGCTCGGCACTGACTTCCTGTCGCAGTGTGTCGAGCTGGCGTTCCGCCTGCTCGCAGGCAGTCTGCCACAGCGTGTCCATGGCATCGCCGAGCACACCGGGCCAGTCCGGCCGGCGGGTGCTGGACGACACCCGGGCCAGGAACCACTGGCGCCAGGCCCGCAGCTCATTGTTGATGGTGGTGTTGGAGCCGGTGCCGAGGCGCTCGCGCACATTGACCACCGTGGGCCAGGTGCCTTCGGCCACCAGTTGCTGGGCAGTGGCGCGAATGCGCGAGGCAATATCGCTGGAGGGCATGGCGGGCAGGGTCATGGCGGGGGCGGAGGACGGAATCGGAATGAGCGAATTGTACGTTATTTAATGAGCGACATGATTTTCGTTACCCGGGCCGGCGGTGGCCGTCTGACCTGGCGCAGGCATTGCGCAGCCCGTTGCTGCCAAGGTCGCTGTTTGCGGCGACAATGCGCGGATGACAACACTCTGCATCCTGTACGCCGGTGGCACCATCGGCATGGTGCCGGGCAAGCAGGGCCTCGAGCCCCGTCCCGGCGTGATGAATGCGGCGCTGGCACCGCTGATTCCGGCCGGCATAGACTGGGAACTGGTCGAATATGCGCCGCTGATCGATTCGTCGAACGCGGCGCCGGCCGACTGGGGGCGGCTGGCGGCCGACCTGGCTGCACGCCGTGAGCGCTACGACGGCTTTGTCGTGCTGCATGGCACCGATACGCTGGCGCACACTGCCTCCGCGCTGGCCTTTCTGCTGCCGGGCTTCGGCAAGCCGGTGGCGGTGACCGGCTCGATGCGGCCGCTGTTCGAGCCCGGCTCGGACGCGCCGGCCAATGTGGCGCTGGCGATCGCTGCCGCCAGCCACGACCGGCTGGCCGAAGTGGTGGTGCCGTTTGCCGGGCGGGTATGGCGCGGCTGCCGGGTCCGCAAGGCCGACAGCGCCAGTGATGACGCCTTTTTCGCCCCGAATGATGCCCCGCTGTACGCCGACGGACGGTGGTTTCCCGAGCGGCTGCTCGCGGTGGACGCCGCCGGTTTCCGGCCGCGCGCGACCCGGCTCGACCGGGATGTGGCGCTGATCTGGCTGGCGCCCGGCGCCACCGTGACCGCCGCCGCACAAACGCTGGCGCTGCCCGGGCTGGCCGGCGCGGTGCTGGTCGGCTATGGCGCCGGCAACGTGCCGGACCGGCTGGCGCCAGCACTGGCACAGGCTGCCGCCCGCGGTGTGGTGCTGGCCAGCGTGACCCAGGCCTGGCGGGGCGGGGTTGCCCCCGGCTGCTACGCGGCCAGTGCCGCGCTGGCCGCTGCGGGTGCGGTGCCATGCGGCGACATGACGCCGGAAGCGGCCCTGGCCAAACTGACCGTGCTGCTGTCCGACCTGGACGATGCGGGCGCGGTGCGGGCGGCAATGGCTGCCGTGGCCTGCGGCGAACGCCGGGCCGATGCCTGAAGCAGGCGACCCCCGTCGGCCGTTTCCCTTTAAAATTCGCATCCGGGCCGCAATCTACCGTTGCGGTGGCCCATGATGATCAGACAGGACCGTAATGAATCAGACTTTTACCCTTTCCGGCGAATACATCGCCTTGTGCGACCTGCTGAAAGTATGTGGCGTGGTCGATTCCGGTGGCGCAGGCAAGCTGCTGGTGGCGCAGGGTGACGTTCGCGTCGACGGACAGGTCGAACTGCGCAAGACCTGCAAGATCCGCGCCGGTCAGCGGGTCAGCGGTGACGGCTTCTCGATCCGGGTCGAGGGCGCCACGGCGTGAATCCCGTGGTCGACGATCCGGAACCCTTGCCGCCGGAACCGCCTGGCGACAATGAATGCTGCGAGTCCGGCTGTGAGCGCTGCGTGTGGACCGTCCATGCCGAGGCGATGGATGCATGGCGGGCCGCGCATGCGGAATGGAAGCTGCGCGAACTGGAGCGTGAACTGCAGGCCGGCGAGTGACGGCGCTTTCGTCGTCATGCCCGGCGCTGTTAACATGTTGATCTTTACGCCCTTCACCCTGGCCGCATGATTCCCCTCGACCTGCATTGCCACTCCACCGCCTCGGACGGCGCCCTGAGCCCGACCGATCTGGTGACGCGCGTCGCCGGTCGTGGCGGACGCGTGCTGGCGCTGACCGATCACGACTGCACCGCAGGCCTGGCCGAGGCGCGCGCGACGGCCGCCGCGCACGGCATCCGCTTTATCAATGGCGCGGAAGTCTCGGTGACCTGGCGCAAGCGGACGCTGCATATCGTCGGTCTTGGCATCGATCCTGATTGCCAGGTTCTGGCCGACGGCCTGTACTCGATCCGCCATGGTCGCGTCGACCGCGCCCGTGAAATGGCGGCTGACCTGATCCGGGTCGGCATCGACGATGCCTTTGCCGGTGCAATGCGTTTTTGCAGCAATCCGGAAATGATCGGCCGTACCCATTTCGCCCGCTATCTGGTGGAAAGCGGCAAGGCCAAGGACACCCAGCAGGTGTTCAAGCGCTATCTGGTCGAAGGCAAGCCGGGCTTCGTGCCGTTCGAATGGGCGGCGCTTGGCGATGTGGTCGGCTGGATTCGCGCGGCAGGCGGCATTGCCGTCATTGCCCACCCGGGTCGCTACAAGATCGGCAAGCGGCTGATGCTCGAACTGGTCGAGGAATTCAAGGCTGCCGGCGGCGAGGGCATCGAGGTGGTCAGCGGCAGCCATTCGGCCAGCGAGATTCCCCAGTTCGCCCATCTGGCCCGTTCGCAGGAACTGCTGGCGTCCAGCGGCAGCGATTTCCATGCGCCGGGCGAAGGCGGGCGCGATGTCGGCTATACGCTGCCGTTGCCGGCGGGTTGCGTGCCGGTCTGGGAACGGCTTGGCATCGTTGCCGGCGACTATGAAAAATAGTCCTGCGGCGGCGCATTCGCACCGTCGTCCCTACTGAATACATACCGAAGAAAATGGCACAGTTCTTTTCCATTCATCCCGAAACGCCGCAAGGACGCCTGATCCGCGATGCGGTGAAGATCCTGCGCGAAGGCGGGGTGGTCGCCTATCCGACCGATTCCTGTTATGCGCTGGGCTGCCGGCTGTCCGACAAGCAGGCGATGGAACGCATCATCGCCATCCGCCAGCTCGACCTGCGCCACCATTTCACCCTGGTCTGTCGCGACCTGTCCGAACTCGGCACCTATGCCAAGGTCGACAACGCCACCTACCGGCTGCTGAAGGCGGTCACGCCGGGGCCCTATACCTTCATTCTGCAGGCGACAAAGGAAGTACCGCGCCGCACGCTGCACCCGAAGCGGCAGACCATCGGCCTGCGCGTGCCCGACCATCCGGTCGCGCTGGCGATGCTGGAGGAAATGGGCGAGCCGATCCTGTCCTGCACGCTGATGCTGCCGGGCGACGACCTGCCGCCGACCGATCCGTACGAAATCCGCGACGTGCTGGACAAGCAGCTCGACGCCATCATCGACGGCGGCTACTGCGGCGTGGAGCCGACCTCGGTCATCGACCTGACTTCCGGCGCGCCGGAACTGATCCGCGCCGGTGCCGGCAAGCTTGCTGCCTTCGGCCTCAGCGCCGCCTGACCCTGTTGCCCGGCCGGAGCCCGCTCCGGCCGACCCTTGCCAGAACTGACCGTTCGCCGGGAACTCCATGACCGACTACGCCGACCTGATCCAGAAAATCGCCATCTATGCGCTGCCGGTGCTGTTTGCCATCACCGTGCACGAGGCCGCGCACGCCTATGCGGCCAAACGCTACGGCGACAATACGGCCTTCATGCTCGGGCGCATGACGCTGAATCCGCTTAAACACATCGACCCGATCGGCACCGTGCTGCTGCCGATGCTGTCGCTGGCGCTCGGTGGCTTCCTGTTCGGCTGGGCCAAGCCGGTACCGGTCAATTTCTCCGCGCTGCGCAACCCGAAGCGGGACATGCGCTATGTGGCGCTGGCCGGTCCGCTGGCCAATCTGCTGATGGCCATCGTCTGGGCGCTGATGTACAAACTGGCGCTTTATACCGACGGCTATTTCACCGACCCGCTGATGCTGATGGCCTCGGGTGGCGTGGCGATCAACGTCACACTGATGGTGCTGAACCTGATTCCGATCCCGCCGCTCGATGGCGGGCGCATCCTGGTCAGCCTGCTGCCGCCGCGCCAGGCCTATACCGTGTCGCGCATCGAGCCGTACGGCATGTGGATCCTGATTGCGCTGCTGTTTACCGGCGCCCTGTCGGTGATCATGCGACCGTTCCAGGCACTGCTCTATAGTTTCCTCAACCTGTTCATCTGACCCGCAAAGAGAGTCTCCTCCCTTCATGTACCCCGAACGCGTTCTATCGGGCATGCGCCCGACCGGCAGCCTGCACCTTGGCCATTATCATGGCGCCCTGAAAAACTGGGTGCGGCTGCAGTCCGAGTACGAGTGCCTGTTTTTCGTTGCCGACTGGCATGCGCTGACCACCAGCTACGAAGATCCGTCGATCATCGGCCGCAGCACCTGGGACATGGTCATCGACTGGCTTGCCGCCGGCGTGGACCCGTCGCGGGCCACGCTGTTCATCCAGTCGCGGGTACCGGAACACGCCGAGCTGCATTTGCTGCTGTCGATGATCACGCCGCTGTCGTGGCTGGAACGGGTGCCGACCTACAAGGACCAGATCGAAAAACTGTCGCACAAGGATCTCGGCACCTACGGCTTCCTTGGCTATCCGCTGATGCAGTCGGCCGACATCCTGATCTATCGCGCGACCTTCGTGCCGGTCGGCGAGGACCAGATCCCGCATATCGAGATTACCCGCGAAGTCGCCCGCCGCTACAACCATATCTACGGGCGCGAAGCCGGCTTCGAAGAGAAGGCCGAGGCCGCCATCCGCAAGATGGGGCCGAAGCGCGGCAAGCTGTATGAGGAACTGCGCACCCGCTACCTGCAGGACGGTGACGAGGAAGCGCTGGAATCGGCGCGCGCGCTGCTGGCCGATACGCAGAACCTGAGTCATGGCGACCGCGAACGGCTGTTCGGCTTCCTGGAAAACAAGGGCAAGGTGATCCTGGTCGAGCCGCAGACGCTGCTGACCGAGGCCAGCCGGCTGCCGGGCCTGGACGGACAGAAAATGTCGAAAAGTTACGGCAACGGCATCTTCCTGCGCGAAGAACCGGACAGCGTCGGCCGCAAGATCCGCTCGATGCCGACCGATCCGGCCCGCGTGCGCCGCACCGACCCGGGTACGCCGGAGAAATGCCCGGTCTGGCAATTGCACCAGGTCTACTCGACCGACACGACCCGTACCTGGGTCCGCGAAGGCTGTACCAGCGCGGGGATCGGCTGTCTGGACTGCAAGCAGCCGGTGATCGATGCCGTGCTGGCCGAGCAGCAGCCGATGTTCGAGCGCGCGCAGCCGTATCTGGACGACCCGTCGCTGGTGCGCAGCATTGTCGCCGACGGCTGCGAACGGGCACGCAAGCTGGCGCAGGACACCATGCGCGACGTGCGCGAGGCCATGGGTCTGGGCTACCAGTAATCACGGGGGCCGGCGTGCACGCCGGCCGGGAGGAGAAGTCTTGAGCGCACCGCTGCAACTGCCGCTGGCCCTGGTGTTCGGCGAGCCGGTCACCGAGGCGCCGCAGGACCTGTTCATCCCGCCGGATGCGCTGCGCGTCATCCTCGAAAGTTTCGAGGGGCCGCTCGACCTGCTGCTGTACCTGATCCGCAAGCAGAACCTGAACGTGGTCGACATTCCGATGGCGCGCATCACCGCGCAGTACATGGAATACATCGAGACCATGCTGACGGCGCGGCTGGAACTGGCCGCCGAGTACCTGCTGATGGCGGCGCTGCTGATCGAAATCAAGTCGCGCATGCTGCTGCCGAAGCCGCCGTCCGAACTGGAAAACGAAGTCGAGGACCCGCGCGCCGAACTGGTGCGCCGGCTGCTTGAGTACGAGCAGATGAAGCTGGCGGCACTGGAACTCGACCGGTTGCCGCAGGCCGAGCGCGACTTTGCCTGGCTGGCGATCCTGGTCGAGCAGAGCGCGGAAAAACGCCTGCCGGAGATCGGCGTCGCCGACCTGAAGCAGGCGTGGATGGCCATTCTCGCCCGTGCCCGCCATCACAAGCATCACCAGATCCAGCAGGACGAGCTGTCGGTGCGTGAACAGATGAGCGCCATGCTGCGCATCCTGGCGCTGAAACCGTTTGTCGAATTCGGCGAACTGTTCGTGCCGGAGCTCGGCGTCAGCCATGTGGTGGTCAACTTCATCGCCATGCTGGAACTGGCGAAGGAGGGCATGGTGGTCATCAGCCAGGACCAGGCCTATGCCCCGATCTACGTGCGACTGTCGGTGCAGCCGGTGGCGCGTGCGGCCGGCTGAGCCCGGCCGGTCGCTGACGAGCTGTCCGGGCCGGCATCGTCCGGCCAGTCCATGTCCCGCGTGTCGCCCATCATGAACGGCCGGTTCGCGTCCATGGCCGCACGCAGGTAGTCCCACAGCGCGGCGACACGGGCCAGGTGGCGGCGCTCCTGCGGTGCCACGATCCAGAACTGGCGCACTACCTGGACGTCGTGCGCCAGCACCGGCAGCAGGCTGTCGCTGTGGCTGGCGAGAAAACACGGCAAGACCGCCAGCCCGAAGCCGCGCTGGGCCGCGGTGAACTGGGCGATCACGCTGCTGCTGCGCACATTCAGCCGCGCGCCGGGCGCGATATCGCCGAGATAGCGCAATTCCTCACTGAACAGCAGGTCGTCGGCGTAACCGATGAGCGCGTGCGCTGCCAGATCGTCGCGCTGGCGGATCGGCGCATGGCGTTCCAGATAGCCGGCAGTGGCATACAGGCCGAGCCGGTAGTCGGTCAGCTTGCTGACGATATACGGGCCACTCTGCGGCCGCTCGATCGAGATCGCCACATCGGCCTCGTGCTTGGACAGATTGACGAAGCGCGGCACCGGCAGGACATCGGCGGCGATCTGCGGATGGCGATGGCAGAAGTGCGCCAGCAGCGGCGCCAGTACATAACTGCCGAAGCCCTCGGTCGCCCCGACCCTGACCCGACCGAACAGCTGCCGGTCATGGCCGGCGACATGTTCCGTCGCCTGCTGCAGGGTGCTTTCCATCTGCCGCGCGTATTCCAGCAACTGGTAGCCCTGCGGCGTCAGCGCCGCGCCCTGGTTGTTGCGCTCGAACAACTGGCTGCCCAGCTGCTGCTCGAAACGGCGCAGCCGCCGCGACACCGTTGAGTGGTCCATGCCCAGCCGCCGCGCCGCCTGTACCAGCGTCTCGCTGCGGGCAATCTCCAGAAAGACACGCAGATTGTCCCAGTCCATCTTCTATCTCCCTTTATGCGGCGCTGCAATATGAGGCCCGCTGTGCATTTTTGCACAGTTGCATTGGCTGTGTGCCTATTGTCCAACAATCCGGCAACCCCTAGTATCGACCTGCCTGCCCAAGGCGGCGACGCCACGCCATTCCGCTCCGGCAGAGAGCAAGCCGGCGTCGCCAGGAGACAGCGCACTGCTGATGCAGCGCGCCCACAGGAGGAGATCACATGAATGGTATCCCGCACGCGGTGGCCCTGTGCCGCCGGTCCCTCATCGCCAGTGCGCTGGCCTGCGCCTTTGTCGCCGCGCCGGCCCTGGCACAGATTCCCGGCAACACCGTCCGCCTCGGCGTGCTGACCGACATGTCCGGCAACTATGCCGGCATGGGCGGCAAGGGCTCGGTCATTGCCGCCAATATGGCGATCGAAGACTGCCTGAAGGCCGAATGCAAGGGGCTGAAGATCGAGCTGCTGTCGGCCGATCACCAGAACAAGGCCGATGTCGCCGCAGCCAAGGCGCGCGAGTGGATCGACCGCAACAAGGTCAATGCGCTGGCCGACCTGACCAACTCGGCGGCCGCGCTGGCCATCCAGAAGCTGGCGCTGGACAAGGGGGTTATCGCGCTGTACAGCGGCCCGGCCACCACCCGGCTGACCAATGAGGACTGCTCGCCATACGGCTTCCACTGGATGTTCGACACCTACTCGCAGGCGGTCGGCACGGCGGCGGCGCTGACCCGGCTCGGGCAGAAGTCATGGTATTTCGTCACCGTTGACTACGCATTCGGCCAGTCGCTGGAGCAGGACGCCGGCGACGTGGTGAAAAAGCTCGGCGGCACGGTGGTCGGACGCATCCGCCATCCGCTGAATACCAATGATTTTTCGTCGTACCTGATGCAGGCGCAGGCGTCGAAAGCCCAGATGATCGGTCTGGCCAGCGGCGGCCAGGACACGGTCAACGCGATCAAGCAGGCGCGCGAATTCGGTGTCGGCAATAGCCAGAACCAGCGGCTGGCCGCCTTGCTGCTGTTTCTGTCCGACGTGCATGCGCTCGGTCTGAAGACCGCGCAGGGGCTGACCTTTGCCGACGGCTTCTACTGGGATTTCGATGAGCGCACGCGTGCGTTCTCGAAGCGCTTCGAGGCCCGTTTCAGCGGCAACAAGCCGACCATGGTCCAGGCCGGCGTGTACTCCAGTGTCTATCATTACCTGAAGGCGGTCGCCGCCAGCCAGAGCGTGGATGCGGCCACTGTGGCGAAGAAAATGCGCGAAATTCCAATCAGCGACCCGGTGATGCGCAATGCGTCCATCCGGCCCGACGGGCGGGTGATCCACGATATGTACCTGTTCCAGGTCAAGACGCCGGCCGAGTCGAAGGCGCCGTGGGACTACCTGAAGCTGGTGACTCCCATTCCGGCCCGGCAGGCATTCAAGCCGCTCGATCCCGGCACCTGCAAGCTGCTGAAACCTGTCTGATCCGGCCGTTCCCCGGCGGAGAAGGCGGGGAACGTGCGACCCTTTATCAAGGAGAGCCCCAATGAGTTCGTCCAGCATTCCGAACATCCCGCTGTTTATCGGCGGCCTGCCGGTCCAGTCGAAAACCACCGAGTGGCGCGATGTCGTCGACCCGGCCACCCAGGAGGTGGTCGCCCGCGTGCCGTTCGCGACCGGGGACGAAGTCCGGCTGGCCATCAGCAATGCCCGCGATGCGTACGCCAGCTGGCGGCAGACCTCGCTCGGCCAGCGCATGCGCATCATGCTGCGGCTGCAGCAACTGATTCGCGACAATGTCGGGCCGCTGTCCAGCCTGATCACCCGCGAGCACGGCAAGACCCTGCCGGATGCCGAGGGCGAAGTCATGCGCGGACTGGAGGCAGTCGAGCATGCGTGCGCGATCACCACCCTGCAGCAGGGCGAGTTGGCCGGCAATGCCGCCGGGGGCGTCGATGTGTACACCCGGCTGCAGCCGCTCGGCGTGGGCGCCGGCATCACCGCGTTCAATTTCCCGGTCATGCTGCCGTGCTTCATGTTCCCGATGGCCATTGCCTGCGGCAACACCTTTGTGCTGAAGCCGTCCGAACAGGACCCGTCCTCGACCATGCTGCTGGTCGAGCTGGCGCACGAAGCCGGGCTGCCGCCGGGAGTGCTGAATGTGGTTCATGGCGGACCGGAAGTGGCCGGCATGCTGTGCGACCATCCCGATATCAAGGCGCTGTCGTTTATCGGCTCGACCGCGGTCGGCACCCAGATCTACCGCCGTGCCAGCGATGCCGGCAAGCGGGTGCAGGCGATGATGGGCGCCAAGAACCACTGCGTGGTGATGCCGGACGCCAACGCGTCGCAGGCGATCAACCACCTGCTCGGTTCGGCGTTCGGCGCCGCCGGCCAGCGCTGCATGGCCAACTCGGTCGCGGTGCTGGTGGGGACCGCGCGCGACTGGCTGCCGGAAATCGCCGACCGCACCCGCGCCATGCGGGTCGGCCCCGGTACCGACCGCGAAGCCGACCTCGGCCCGCTGGTGTCGCCGGCGGCAAAGCGCCGGGTCGAGCAACTGATCGACAGCGGGGTGGAGCAGGGCGCGACGCTGCTGGTCGATGGTCGTGACTGCAAGGTCGACGGCTATCCGGACGGCAACTTCGTCGGGCCGACGCTGTTCGCCGGCGTCAGTGCCGATATGGACATCTATCACCAGGAAATTTTCGGCCCGGTGCTGTGCGTGGTCGAGGTCGACACGCTGGAGGAAGCGATCCGCTTCATCAACGCCAATCCGAACGGCAATGGTACGTCGATCTTCACCTCGTCCGGCTGGGCGGCGCGGACGTTCGAGCAGGATATTGATGTCGGCCAGGTCGGCATCAATGTGCCGATCCCGGTACCGGTCGCCTATTTCAGCTTTACCGGTTCGCGGGCATCGAAACTGGGCGACCTGGGGCCGAACGGCAAGCAGGCGGTGCAATTCTGGACCCAGACCAAGACCGTGACCGCGCGCTGGTTCGAGCCGGACGCCGATGCGGCGGGCCGCATCAACACCACCATTTCCATGCACTGAGCCGGAGTCTCGTCATGTCACACACCATCGCTTTTATCGGTCTGGGCAATATGGGTCTGCCGATGGCCAGAAACCTGCTGGCGGCCGGGCATGCCGTGCGCGGCTTCGACCTGGTCGCTGCCGCGCTGGAGCAACTGGCCGCGGCCGGCGGACAGATCGCGGCATCGGTCGCCGATGCCGTGGCCGGCGCGGATGTGGTCATCACCATGCTGCCGGCCAGCAAGCATGTCGAACAGTGTTATCTGCCGGCGGGCGGCATCCTCGACACCGCCGCACCCGGCACGCTGCTGGTCGACTGCTCGACCATTGCCCCGGACAGCGCGCGCCGGGTGGCGGAACAGGCGGCCGAACGCGGCTTCGACATGATCGATGCGCCGGTGTCTGGCGGGACGGCCGGGGCCCGCGACGGCAAGCTGACCTTCATGGTCGGCGGTGACGCTGCCGCACTGGAGCGGGCGCGGCCACTGCTGGAGATCATGGGGCGGGCGGTGTTCCATGCCGGTGGCCATGGCGCCGGCCAGGCGGTGAAAGTCTGCAACAACATGCTGCTCGGCATCCAGATGATCGGCACCTGCGAGGCCATCCGGCTTGGCATCGCCAACGGGCTCGACCCGAAGGTGGTGTCGGAGGTGATGCGCCAGAGCAGCGGCCACAACTGGGTGCTGGACGTCTATAACCCGTGTCCTGGCGTGATGGAGGGCGTGCCGGCGTCGCGCGACTACGGTGGCGGGTTCGGTGTCGATCTGATGCTGAAGGACTTGGGTCTGGCCGAACAGAGCGCGCTGGCCAGCCAGGCCTCGACGCCGATGGGCGCGCTGGCGCGCAATCTGTTCGATCTGCACAGCAAGAACGGGGCCGGCGGACTCGATTTTTCCAGCATTTTTCGTATGCTGGGCCGACAGGATCCGTCCTGACCCCGGTCGTCTCACCGTTCGTCGCAGAAAAAACTGTTCCTGCAGGTCTTTTCCTGCAGGGCAGTTTTTTTGCTTTTACAATCAGCTTGTTGACCTTTTTTTGCCACAAACTTGCCAAATTGCAATCTGTCGTCTACGCCGCGCGGCAAAATGATAAAATCGGCTATGTAATTTGCATCTGCATTGAAAAATGACGGATCGCAACAAAAAAACCACTTTGCTTGCGGAGCAGCAAAAATTTCCGGCAGCAACTATGGTGAACTTCGCTTGACTAAGACAAATCCTACGCGCGAGTATCCAAATTCGGGCCGGGACCGGATCCGCTTGAGCCCAGGGCAGGGCGTCCGGTCGCTGAACAGACGGACGGCCTCCGACTGTATGCCGCTTCGCAACCGCCAGAATGCTGAAATATGAAAACAATTGATGAGTCGATTTCCTCGCTGGACTTTCCTGCCCTGGAAAAGGTCGAACCCCGGCACCCCGCCCGGAAAGCGAAGGAAGTGTTCTCCACCGACCACTGTCGTTATTTCACCGAGCGTGATTTCGAACGCATTCTGGAAAATCTGGACGGTCTGCGCGCCCAGGTGTTCCCGCCGGAAGTGCCCGGCGAGCTGATCGAGCAGCCGAGCAGCCAGCAGTTCCCGTCGGTGTGCCTGATCGGGCTCGGGCGCTGCGGCTCGAACATCGCGGTCGACGTGGCCTCGCTGGTCTACAACGCGCGCAAGTTCTACCTGAACGAATTCAATGCCGAGGAAAAGCAGCCGGTCGAGAAGGAATACCGCCCGGTCAGCTGGATCCGCCGCAATCTGCTGATGTCGCCGAACCGGGCTGCCAAGCCGGTGTTCCTGATCGAACCGATGGTGATGCTCGGTGACCTGGACAAGGACATCAAGGGCCGCATCCACCTGTCGCGCAAGGGCGAGCAGAGCGGTTTCCTCGAAGACTACAACAAGATGAAAATCATGGACCTGTCCGAGGTCCATGCCGGCGGCGCCGGCAACGCGCCGATTCTCGGCCAGTACCTGGCCAAGATCATCCTGAACAAGGATACCCAGCACTTCTCGAACGCCGACTGGAAATTCATCCACTCGTACCTGATCGACTCGTGCGGGATAAAGGCCAACCAGTCGCGACTGTATTTCTACATTTTCAGTGCAGGCGGCGGCACCGGTTCCGGCATGGCGTCCGAATTCGGCCTGGCGCAGCAGTATGCGTACATGAGCAAGACTTTCGACACCCGGACCGAGTCCGAGGACGAAGGCAACCGCGGCTACTCGTTCGTGTTCGAGCCGATCTTCACCAGCAGCATCTGCATCCTGCCGAACATCTCCGACAGCCGGGTCGAAGTGTCCGAGGCGCTGCATATCAATGCCGGTCGTCTGCTGTGCAAGTATCTGTCCGAAGAGTGGGACTTCTCGTACAACTTCGACACGGAAGAGTCGAACGCCGAAAGCGTGATGCGCCGCATGCGGCCGTGGAACGCCATGATGCTGATCTCCAACGACATCATGCGTTACGCCGAGGAAAGCGACGACGGCAACATCCAGAACATCGACGTGAACGCCATGGAGCGTCACGCCAACCAGTACATCTCGCAGCAGATCTTCAACATCCTGACTGCGCAGGCGGTGACGACCGACTACGACCAGAACTATTTCCGTCGTGCCGGCATCGACATCGGCGAAACCATCCGCCTGGATGCCAACGACCTGTTCATGAGCCTGGCCGGCCCGGTCGCCGTGGCCTATGCCGAATCGGTGGTGCCGGAACTGCCGGCCACCGCGCTGGACGGCGAGCCGCTGCGACTGGATATCGACGACCTGTTCTTCCGCTCGATCGACCTGCCGCACTTCAACCGCGCGACCCAGGCGATCGAAGGCATCAGCCTGCTGCCGATCGAATCGGACCGCTATCGTGCCGCGCTGGACGAGTACAAGCGCTCCGGCTACGACGCGACCAAGCTCAGCGACCTGTTCTTCTTCAAGAACTGCTCGTCGGTGGTGTCGATCGTGTCGCTGCCGAAGGGCTACAAGCTGTCGTACATGGACCTGAACCGGCTGAAATCGCACCTGAACAGCCTGTTCCCGAACACCACGCTGAAGCGCTATGCGCTGGTGATCGGGGCGTCGGCCAATCTGTCGCTGACCACGCTGGTGGTCAAGAGCGCCTGCCTGAGCGACGACTTCCTGACCCTGTTCGTGGCCTTTATCAAGCGCTGCTTCGCTCACGACCAGTATCGCTACGACGAGAGCCTGGACAATGCGATCCTCGACTTCATCAAGGCCGAGGAATTCGACGAGTCGGCGGTCGATTCGATGCTGCACGAGTACGAGAACCCGGCCAAGATCCTCGATACCAACTGGTATGCGATCAAGCCGATGTACGAAAAGAAATATCGCGAACTGATCCGCGACCAGAGCAAGTTCGTGTCGATCAACGATATCCGTCTGACGCGCGAGAACGTGAAGAAGGCGATCAAGTACCTGCGCGAGATCTACCGCCACCGCATCGGCAAGACGCGGGTGGTGTCGCTGAACGACTACGGCCTGCCGATCCCGTCGTCCTCCGGCCACTGAGTCTCCGCTTCCCGCCACCCGGACAACGGCTGTGCCCTGGCACAGCCGTCAGACTGCTGATAAAGGTGGGCGCCAACGTTCACAGTGGCGTTGGTACATGCCCGACTGACAGAATCTGCCGTGAGCACGGCAGTCTGCCTGATCGAATCCTGCCTCTTCCGTCCCCGCCGCCGCGGGGAAACCTCGCTTCGCTCGTCCGTTCTTTGCGGGCAAGGTTTATGGACAGTCTGACGGCAGTGCCCTGGCACCGCCGTTTTCTTCCATCATTCCTGCGGAATGGCGATTTTGCCCGTGATATCATCCGCGCATGATCCGATTGCCGATTTCCCGACTCCTGATTCACGCCCCGTCATACCGCTGTCTGCTGCTTGCTGCCGGGCTTGGCGCGACCGCGGCATGCAGCAAGACGCCGGAGGCCAGCCCGCCGGCCGACGCGTTTGCCGTCAGTGCCGAACGCACCTGTCGCAACGCGATAGAAGCCAATACCCTGACTGCCGGCGGTCTGGGCGAGAACCTGCTGCATTCGCCATTCCGCGTTCGCAGTCTGGGCCGGGACCGCTACGCGGTCGAGGCCAGCTACTCGATGGCGCTGCCGAACAGCGAGCTGCGCAAGATGAGCGTCGTCTGTGAAGTCAGTGACAAGGGGCGCACGCTGGATCGTTTTTCCTCGACCTCGGCATCCTGACCCGCAGCCCCGGTCGGGGCTGGACTCCTATTCTTCCGGCACGGCGACCGGCGGCGCGATGCCGTCGTAGGCATCGCCCACCCGCAGGCAGGCTTCGATCTCGACGCCCAGCAGCTTGCTGTAGCTGCGGATGATGCCGACCACATAGACCCACTCCGGCAGGCGCGTCTCGTCGCCGGCCTCCAGCGCGGCGATCTGCGACTGCGAACGGTGCATCGCCGCGGCGACCTGGGCAAGGGTGTAGCGCTGCTGCTCGCGTGCCTCCCTGAGCTGGTTGCCGATACGTGCCACGAGTTCGCTTTGTGTCTGCATGGGAGAGGGGTCCGCGGTCAAATGGGGGAAGCCGGCTGCACTGCCGGGGAGTGGCAGTGCGCAGGCGGGACGAATTATCGGCTATGCATACGGTCTGGAATTTGCGCCAGATTCAATGTCACCCACATTATGAACGAGCCGGACGCTTCAGGCCCGTTTCGCGTGCCGGCAGCAACTGTCGGCACGCGGCGGGTCAGCGGATGGTGCCGTCCAGCGTGGTCAGCGCACGATAGTATTCCGGCCGCCGATCGCGGAATACGCCCCAGGCGCGGCGCTTGGCGGCAATGGCGTCGAGGTCGAAAGTGTGGACCAGCACCTCGCGACGGTCAGCGGAGGCTTCCGCCACCAGTTCGCCTTCCGGCCCGGCAATGAACGAACGGCCATGGAAGGTGTCGCTGCCACCGTCCATGGTTTCGGTACCGATGCGGTTGCTGGCCAGCAGCGGCATCACATTGGCCGCGGCATGGCCCTGCTGGACCCGGATCCAGTGGTCGGCCGACTGGATGCCTGCATCATGCGGCTCGCTGCCGATGGCGGTCGGATACAGCAGGATTTCCGCCCCCATCAGCGCCATGGCGCGGGCGCATTCCGGAAACCACTGGTCCCAGCAGATGCCGACGCCGATCCGGCCGACCCGGGTATCCCAGACCTTGAAGCCGAGATCGCCGGGGCTGAAGTAGTATTTTTCCTGGTAGCCGGGGCCGTCGGGGATGTGCATCTTCCGGTAGCGGCCGAGCAGTGTGCCGTCGGCGTCGATCATGGCCACGCTGTTGAAATGGCTCTGGCCGGCACGCTCGAAAAAGCTGACCGGCAGCACCACGCCAAGTTCGCGCGCCAGCGCCTGGAAGCGCGGCAGCCAGCCGTGGGTTTCCAGCGGCTGCGCCAGCTCGAACAGCGGCGCATGCTGGTCGATGCAGAAATACGGTGTCTCGAACAGTTCCTGCAGCAGGATCAGCCCGGCGCCGCGGCTGGCGGCTTCGCGCACCAGTCCGATGGCGTTGTCGATATTGCGTTCACGGTCCCAGTCGCAGGCCATCTGCGTTGCGGCGACGGTAACAGGTCTCATCTTGATCCTCGGTCGGCGCGGCCGGGCGTGTTCCGGCCGGCTAGCGCGGCTTGCGCGGCAGCCAGTCCGGTCGTTCCGTCCGCGGGTGATCGATGCCCGACGGGGCATCGCTGACCAGATTATCGCGCACGGTCGGACCGGGCGCTTCCGGTCTGTGGGTCGTCAGTCGATCCAGCTCAAAGAAACCGCGTCGGGTCCTGCTGCTCGGGGTATGCATGGTTCCGTCTCCTGGTGGTGGGCCATCGTGCCGGTTGATGGTGCCGTGGTGTCCGGGTGGACGTTTCCTGTTTTGCAATTGGCATGCCAGTTAATGCCGGGTGCTCAATTTATTGCACGGCCAAGGTGTCTGGTTTGGCCTCTTTCGTCAAGAATAATAAACGCCCGATGATGCGGCCAGTGGTTATTCGTGCCTGAAATGGCTGCTGCATGACCTGTTTCATGCACTGATTTCGCGCGGAAATGCTCTGCGGCAGTGCAATATGGCTTATTGCACTGCAAAACAAGATATTCATTTGGCATTGCGATAAGCGCTGTGTGTTTGTTGTCAATTTTATTAAACGTCTCTATTCTGGGTCGGGTGTCGAAGGTGTTAAACAATCCGGCATTATCCGGCGCAGACCGGACACAGAATCCCGCACGGAAACCGGGAATGCGGCGCAACGATGCAGTTCGCCACGCTTTTCCGGGCTGGCCCGACTTTTGCAATCCACGGGTCAGGCATCCAGGCGGATGTCGACGAACGGTCCCCCGGACCGTCGTCTGGGAACTAGAGGAAGAGAAACGACATGAAGCATATTTTCCGCATTGGGGCGGCGGCGGTTGCTGTCGGGTGGGCCGTTCACGCCATGGCTGCCGGCGGCGAACTCCATATCTACAACTGGTCCGACTACATCGCCAAGGACACCGTTGCCAGGTTCGAGAAGGAAACCGGCATCAAGGTCCGCTACGATGTCTATGACTCGGACGAGACCCTGCAGGCCAAGCTGCTGACCGGCAAGTCCGGCTACGATCTGGTCAACCCGTCCAACGACTTCCTCAGCAAGCAGATCCAGTCCGGCGTGTACCAGAAACTCGACCGCTCGAAACTGCCGAACTGGAAAAACCTCGATCCGGCACTGCTGGCCAAGTTCGCCGCCAGCGATCCGGGCAATGCGTATTCGGTACCGTACATGTGGGGCACGACCACGATCGGCATCAATGTCGACAAGGTCAAGGCGGCACTGGGCGCCGATTACCCGGCCAATGAGTGGGAGCTGCTGTACAACCCGAAATACGTCAGCAAGCTCAAGCGCTGCGGCGTGTCGGTGCTGAACTCCGGCAATGATGTGTTCCCGTCGGTACTGCGCTATATCGGCAAGAGCCCGGTCAGTACCAGTCTCAATGACTACAAGGAAGCGGCGAAGACACTGGAAGCAGTGCGCCCGTATATCACCCGCTTCAACTCGTCTTCCTATATCAACGAGATGGCCAATGGCGAGCTGTGTCTGGCGCTCGGTTATTCCGGCGACCTGCTGATCGCCAACCAGCGGGCGAAGGAAGCGAAGAACGGTGTCAGGATCAAGGTCATCATCCCGAAAACCGGCGCCACGCTGTGGGCGAACATGATGGCGATTCCGAAGGACGCAAAGAACGTCGAGGCGGCGCACAAGTTCCTCGATTTCATCATGCGGCCCGATGTCGTGGCTGACATTTCCAACCAGGTGTTCTATGCCAATGCAAACAAGGCGGCGACACCCCTGGTCAACAAGGCGATTTCGGGCGACCCCAACGTCTACCCGAACGACGCGATCAAGCAGGTGCTGTGGACGCGGAACGTGCAGCCCGCCGATGTGCAGCGCGGCGTGACCCGGCTGTGGACCACGGTCAAGACCGGCCGCTAATTCCCCTGAACGCCCAGACCACCGTCCCGGCACTGCCGTATCGGGACGGCGGGGAGAAATCGCCATGAATGACCACACCGAAAAGAAACCGTATCTGCAGATCGTCAATGTCGTGAAGAAATTCGGCGACACGCTGGCGGTCGACCATGTCAGCCTCGATGTCGAGCGGCAGGAGATCTTCGCGCTGCTCGGTTCGTCCGGCTCCGGCAAGTCGACGCTGCTGCGCATGCTGGCCGGCATGGACCGCCCGACCAGCGGCCGCATCATCCTCGACGGGCAGGACATCACTGCACTGCCGCCGTACGAGCGGCCGATCAACATGATGTTCCAGAGCTATGCGCTGTTCCCGCACATGACGGTCGGCGAAAACATCGCCTTCGGCCTGAAGCAGGACCGGATGGCGAAAAAGGACATCGACGACCGGGTCAGGGAAATGCTCGCGCTGGTGCAGATGAGCAAGTACGCGAACCGCAAGCCGTACCAGTTGTCCGGTGGCCAGCAGCAGCGTGTCGCCCTGGCGCGCAGCCTGGCCAAGCGACCGAAGCTGTTGCTGCTCGACGAACCGCTCGGCGCACTGGACAAGAAGCTGCGCCAGCAGACCCAGCTCGAACTGGTCAATACGCTGGAGAAAGTCGGCGTGACCTGCATGCTGGTCACCCATGACCAGGAGGAGGCGATGACCATGGCCGGCCGCATCGGCATCATGAGCGAGGGCTGCCTGCTGCAGGTCGGCTCGCCCAGCCAGGTCTATGACTTCCCCAACTGCCGCTTCACCGCCGAATTCATCGGCGAGACCAATATGTTCCACGGCAAGGTGGTGGTGGACGAACCGGATCACATCGAGATCGACTCGGACGTCTTCGGCGGACGCATCTGCATCGACCATGGCATTTCCGGCCCGAAGGGCATGGAAGTCTGGGCGAGCGTCCGGCCCGAGGACGTCCATGTGGATCGGCATGCGCCGGCCCATGCCGCCAACGCGGTGAAAGGCGAGGTCAAGGAGATCGCCTACCTCGGCAGCTACTCGGTGTACCACATCAGGCTGGCGACCGGGAAAGTGGTCAAATCGATGGTGCCGTCCACCCGCTGGTATGAAGCGGGCGAGGAAGCGCCGACCTGGGGTGATCCGGTGTTCATCAGCTGGCGCGCCGACATGCCCGTGGTGCTGACCCAGTAAGGAGGCAGCCATGAATCTCAAGCGCACTCTCGACGCCTGGCTCAGGCCGGGCAGGGGAACCGTGATCGGCATCCCGTATTTCTGGTTGCTGCTGTTTTTCCTCGCCCCGTTCTTCATCGTGCTGAAAATCAGCTTTTCCGAGGTCGACATCGCCGTCCCGCCGTTCACGGCGCTGATGTCCAGCGAGGGCAGCAGGGTCACGTTTGCCTTCAACCTGGAGAACTACGCGTTCCTGTTCAGCGACGAGCTGTACATCGACACCTACCTGAGCTCGCTGAAAGTGGCGGCAGTCACCACCATCGCCTGCCTGCTGATCGGCTATCCGATCGCCTATGCGATCGCCCGTGCCAGCCCGGCGGCGCGCAACACCTTGCTGCTGCTGGTGATGCTGCCGTTCTGGACCTCGTTCCTGATCCGCGTGTATGCCTGGATGGGCATCCTCAAGGACAACGGGCTGATCAACAACCTGCTGCTCGGTCTGGGCGTGATCAGCGAGCCGCTGCGGATGATGCATACCGACTTCTCGCTGTATGTGGTGATGGTCTACGCCTACCTGCCGTTCATGATCCTGCCGCTGTATGCCCACCTGGTGAAAATGGACCTGCGACTGCTGGAAGCGGCCGGGGATCTCGGTGCCCGGCCATGGAAAGCCTTCCTGGCCATCACACTGCCCCTGTCCAAGGGCGGCATCATTGCCGGCTCGATGATGGTGTTCATTCCGGCGGTTGGCGAGTTCGTCATCCCGGAGCTGGTCGGCGGCACCGAGACGCTGATGATCGGCAAGGTGCTGTGGAACGAGTTCTTCGACAACAACAACTGGCCGATGGCCTCCAGCGTGGCAATCGTCATGGTCTGCCTGTTGATCCTGCCGATCGTGTTCTTCCACCGCTATGAGACCCGGCAACTGGAGGGCGATCGTGGATAATCAGAAACTGCCCGGCTTCCTGAAGCTGTGCCTGATACTGGGCTACCTGTTCCTGTACGTGCCGATCATCAGCCTGATCGTCTACTCGTTCAACGACTCCAAGCTGGTGACGGTATGGGGCGGCTTCTCGGTCAAGTGGTACGGGGAGCTGCTGGAGGACGACGAACTGCTGTCGGCGCTGTGGCTGTCGGTCAAGGTGGCACTGAGTTCGGCCTTTGCGGCGATCATCCTTGGCACCATTGCCGGCTTCGTCATGGCGCGCTTCAAGCGTTTCCGCGGCAGCACGCTGTTTGCCGGCATGCTGACGGCGCCGATGGTGATGCCGGAAGTGATCACCGGTCTGTCGATGCTGTTGCTGTTCATCTCGATGCAGCAGGTGATCGGCGTTCCGGGCGAACGCGGGATGTTCACCATCTGGGTCGGCCATACCACGCTGTGCATGGCCTATGTGTCGGTGGTGGTCCGTTCGCGGCTGGTCGAGATGGACCGCAATATCGAGGATGCCGCCATGGACCTCGGCGCCCGGCCGCTGAAGATCTTCTTCGTCATCACGCTGCCGCTGATCTCGCAGGCGATCGCGTCCGGCTTCCTGCTGTCGCTGACACTGTCGCTGGACGATCTGGTGACCACCGCCTTCCTGTCCGGCCCCGGCTCGACCACGCTGCCGCAGGTGATTTTCTCGCGCGTCCGTCTCGGTCTGAACCCCGAAATCAACGCACTGGGCGCCATTACCGTGCTGGTGGTCGGTACACTGGTCATCGTGTCCAACTACCTGATGCTCAGTTCGCAGCGCAAGAAGGAAAAGGCCATTGCCGACGCGTTCCGCCAGGCCGGCGATGAGGAAAAGAGCAAGCTGGTCGGCGGGCTGCCTGCCGCCGGGCAAGCCTGAGTCTCCGGCCACCCGGCGCACAGCCGGGTGGCAGGACGTTTTCAAAGAGAATCCCATGTCATCCCTGTTCGCTTGTGCCCATCAGGACCATGTCGGGTCCTTCTATGCTGCCAGTTGCGGCGACATTCCCGTCTGGCCCGCGCTGACGGCGGAAACCCGTGCCGATGTCTGCGTGATCGGCGGCGGGCTGGCCGGTTTGTCCACGGCGCTGGAACTGGCCCGACGCGGGTACGAGGTGGTTCTGCTGGAAGGCTCGCGCGTCGGCTGGGCCGCCAGCGGCCGCAACGGCGGACAGATCATCAATGGCTATGCGTGCGGACTGGACCTGTTCGAGTCCGCCGTCGGTCAGGCCGACAGCGAGCGGCTGTGGCAATGGTCGCTGGAGGCGATGGACATCGTCCGCGAACGCTGCGAGCAGCACGCCATCGACTGCGACCTGCATTTCGGTTATGTGCATGCGGCCAACAAGCCGCGCCACCTCGATGCGCTGGCGACCTGGATGCGCGACATGGACGCCCGCTATGGCTATCGCGCACTGGAATGGCTGGATCGCCCGGCCCTGCGGCGCCGGGTCGATACCGGACGCTACGTCGGCGGCGTGTTCGATCCGCACTCCGGCCATCTGCACCCGCTGAAATACACGCTCGGTCTGGCCCGCGCCGCCGTCGCAGCCGGCGTCCGGCTGTACGAGAACAGCGCCGCGACCCGGGTCGACAGCAGCGGGGAGCGGATCGTCATCCATACTGCCGCCGGCCGGGTGTCGGCCGAGCGGGCGGTGCTTGCCTGCAATGCACTGGTCGGCGGGCTGGAACCGTCACTCAAGCGCAAGATCATGCCGGTCGGCACCTATGTCATTGCCACCGCGCCACTGGGCGAGGCGAGGGCGCGCACGCTGCTGCCGGGCAATGACGCGGTGTGCGACAGCAACTTCGTCCTTGACTACTACCGGCTGTCTGCCGACCAGCGACTGCTGTTCGGCGGGAAAGTCAGCTATTCCGGCCACCCGCCGCGCGATCTGGCCGGCAGCATGCGCGCCGACATGCTGAAGGTGTTTCCGGGCCTGGCCGATGTCGGTATCGACTATGCATGGGGTGGTTTCTGCGACATCACGCTGAACCGGGCCCCGCACTTCGGCCGCCTGCATGGTGGCCGGGCCTTTTTCATGCAGGGCTTCTCCGGCCATGGCGTGGCGCTGACCGGGCTGGCCGGGCGGGTGGTGGCCGAAGCCATCGATGGTGACGACCAGCGACTGAAAGTGTTCGAGCGCCTTCCCCATCGCGATTTTCCCGGCGGCAGCCTGCTGCGCGCACCGGCACTGGTGGCGGCCATGAGCTATTTCCGCCTGCGTGACCTGATGCCCTGAGCCGGCATCACCCAGCTGCCGTTGCGTACCGAGTGCGTCGTAATGGTAGCGGCTGGTGCAGACGGTGGTTTCCAGCGTCTTGCCGAACGCGAACACTGGTAACGGAAGTTGGCAGGCTGACCGCTGTCGGCCTGTCGCGCATCACTGCTGTCGAGCGGGAGGCCGATGGATGAGAAGGCATAGTATTCGATGCGCTTGTCAGCGCGGTTGTGGCGAACGATGCGGACAGCACACTGCTGGTGGTCGGCGTGCCGGCGCAGCGGAGGGCTGAAAGAGCGTCTGTGACTGTGGGCATGCATGGGGGGCGCTAGTTAACGACGAATGAATGTCGCGCCTCCAGCCGTCGATGGCGTGGCACAACTGAAAACGACTTTCTGGCTACGTGCCAAAATGCCATGTATTCCTCCGATTTTTCGCGTATGGTGGGCCTCGGGATCGTCCAGGAAGCCATAGCGTTCCCCTGCTCCGTGGTAGCCAACCACCTGCACCCGCCGATAATCCAGCTTCCTCAGCTCGTCCCGCAAGGATTGCGCTGCAGCCAATGCGGCAGGGCCACCGATTTTTACTTCCGGCTGCGCGTTACTGATATTGACGGGATCCGCCGTATGACAACTTTTAAGTAAAATCCGTAGCGGAAGATCCGGCATGTCATGTTTGTAAAGACTGAAGGCCAGGTCCTGCATTGACATGAAGTTATTAAGCTCATCAAGGACAAATGGCTTGCCGGCAGCACCATGAGCTAATATATGAAGCTTGTCATTCTCCTTGAGTTGACTGAGAATTTGGGAGGTGGTTATATCTTTTGTGCTCATCTGACTTGTTGCTAATCTTATATATTTTGGGGCGGAAGTAAATCTTTTAATTGCGGCACCTTTCCCCATTTTTCTATTTAATTCCACATCTGTGTTGTATTGGTTGAATCCCATTTCGCGAACTATCTGCTGCTCAAAAGCAGAATCAGATGCACCTTTTCTGAAGTCGCCTAACAGACTGTGAAGCTTACGGCGATTATCGCGATCGTAGAGTAAAACATCAAAAGGTGCTTTGTTGACCAATAACCTCTGCGTATTTTCTGCAATGGCCATATCCATAATATCCGGGCTCACTATCGGCATAAAAAGATAGCCTTTTCCTCCCTTCAGCCCATCCGGGTCACGCAACGTCAGCGGATTATTGCTGACCATGCGGAACAGATTCAGGCCATCAATGGTGCCCCCCGGATCGGGATTGATCCAGCGCCCGAGCCATGGCGCGTAATAGCGCAAACCATACGCATACAGGCCGCTGGCATCGCGCTCCTTGCCCGAATAACGCACGAATTTATAGCTGACCTCGCTGTCGCTGCGTGCGGCCCAGGCGGCAGTGCCGCCATACGGGTAATACGCTTCCCAGCTGACAACCGCGGCGGCGGCGTCCAGCTCCAGCAGAGATGAGCCGACCGGATCGGCCAGGCTGTAGCGCAGTCCGTCATTGGCGATATCGGCCGGTTGACCGAGCGTCCAGTGCAGCGCGCGAACCGACAGCCGGCCACTGCCGTCGAGTTGCAGCAGTTGCAGGGTTTCGACCGTACTGGCGCTGCCGCCATCCGGGGTCTGCGTGGTATCGCGCAGCTCCAGCCCGGGCAGGTAGCGCACGCGCTGACT